>CAZLBQ010000064.1:0-17279 GCA_964557745.1 uncultured Anaerolineales bacterium | reverse complement strand
ACTCGGGCGAGGTGCGAATTGCGACGACGGCGCGGAGTGGCTATGTCCTGGTGACGGTGGCCGATAACGGCCCCGTCTCCGTGCGGCGGCGGCGGCTAGTGCAGCCGTTCGCGCCCGACACGCGGGGCGAGCTATTCCTGGCCTGGGACATCCTGACGCGCGCCGGTGGGCAGGTGATTGTGGCCAGCCGGCCCGGCATGGGGACCACCATTGGAGTGCGCCTCCCGATCAAGGCGGCGCCGAAGTGAGGTAGGAGTGTCTACAATCCTTGTGGCAGACGACGACATGGACGTCCGCGGTACCCTCAGCCGCAGTCTGGTCCGTCATGGCTACGAAGTGCTGACCGCCAACAGTGGCGTCGAGGCGCTGGCGATGACGCGTCAGATGCTACCCGACCTGATCGTGCTTGACATGGCGATGCCCGGCCTCGATGGCATCGAGGTCTGCCGGCGCTTGCGCGCCGACCCGACGGTGTCCGACACGCCGGTGCTGTTCCTGACGGCTCAGCACCGTCTCCCCGATCGCCTGCGCGGCCTCGACGCCGGCGGCGACGACTACCTGATTAAGCCTTTCGACATCCAGGAACTCACGGCCCGCGTGCGCGCCCTGCTGCGCCGCTGCCAGCGCACCTCGGCTCAGCCCTTGTCCCTCGGTCGGCTCAAGCTCGACCTGAGCGGGCGGCGGGCTGAAGTGGACAACCGCGCCATCGCCCTGACGCCCACCGAGTTCAAGCTCCTGGCCTACCTGCTCCGCAACGCCGGCCAGGTCGTGTCCTCGGACCGCCTGCTGCAGGACGTGTGGGGCTATCCGCCCGGCACCGGCCAGCATGCCCTGGTGCGCGCCCACGTCAAGAACCTGCGCGCCAAGCTCGAACCGTCGCCCCACAGCCCACGCTACATTCGGACGGTTCCCCGCCACGGGTATACCCTGGTTTCGCCCGACTAATACTCCCCCTGTGTGGCGAACGAGGGGCGGGAAGTGTCTCCCGCCCCTCGAACCCGTGTCCTCGCTACTCGATGGTCACGCCCTTCACGTACACCGCGTACGGCTCGGCACTGCCTGGACTGAGGGGCAGGACGATGAACTCGATGCGCACATCGGCTGGGCCGCCCGCCAGCGGGCGTGGCAGGTAGATCGGCTCGACGATGTTGCGGACGGCCACCCGCTGCCCCTGGCGCTCGCCGACCACGTCGGCCACCTCGACGCGGACGCGGTCGTACATCCCCGGCGGCAGCTTGCCCCGCGCCACCAACTGACCGTCGCGGCCCCCCGCGCCCAGCTCAAACGTCGGCGTCGTCAGCTCCAACTCGACCCAGCCCTCGTCACGCGGCTGGCCCGCCGGGTGGAAGGCCGCGTCGTGCAAGGTGACGATAACGCGGTCCAGGTCGGCGCGGTGGTCGGAGCCGTCGGCGACGCGGATGCCCACCTCGCGTCCGACCGTCACGCGCGGCGCGCACGCAGTGAGGAGTAGGAGCAATACCAATACAAAACCCTCCCGCCAGCGACGCGCCAGCGGGAGGGTTGGCATCTCAACCCTAGCTCTTCTCAACCGGCCACCCCTTGTCGACCCAGGCGAAGTAGCCCTCGTCGATGGCCTTGACCTTCGTATACCCGTTCTTGAGCAGCTCGCGCGCCGCCTGCTCGGCCTCAGCGTGCGGGCAGGCGCAGTAGGTGATGATCCACTTGTCCTTGGGTAGCTTGCTCAGGTGCTTGTCCACCTCAAAGTACGGCGCGTTGACCGCGCCCTTGATGTGGCCCATGTTGTAGTCCGACGGCGGGCGGGCATCGACAATCACCATGTCGGCATTCTGGTCGAAAGCCTTCTTGACCTCGTCGACCGGCACGAAGATCTTATCAGTCCCCTTGCCCAGGTTGCTAAAGTCGAACTGGGGCTTCTGGGGGGCCGCCGCGGCCGGGGCGGAGGCCGTCGGAGCAGTTGCGCTCCCACAGGCGGCGACGGCGACCAGGATGGCGGCCAGGGCGGCCAGGACCAGGGTCAAGCGTACGGGGTTCCTCATCAATGCGTCCTCCAGTTACTCTTATCGCGTGTAAGACTTGACGTGAGAAATAACGCGCCAGCCGTGGCGTGAGATACTCCAATTCTAGCCACAGCGGCACGTAATGCGAAAATTGGCCCGCCCGGACGCTAGACGCGCGCTTCCTCAGCCAACGCCGCCTCGGCCGTCTCGGCCAGGGCCGCCTCGACGTGCGCCAGCGCCGTCTCCAGGTCGGCCTGGCTGATGACGAGCGGCGGCAGCAGGCGCAGGACGGTCGGGCCGGCCGGCAGGGCCAGGACGCCGCGCGCCATGAGCGCCTGGAGGACGGGCGTCACGCGGTGGCGCAACTCGACGCCGATGAGCAACCCCAGCCCACGTACCTCACGGATGGACGGCAGGTCCAGGGCAGACAGCCGCGCCAGGGCCAATTCGCCCAGGCGGGCCGCGTTCCCCGTCAGGTCATCGCGCTGGACCACGTCGATGGCGGCCAGGGCGGCGGCGCAGGCCAGGGGGTTGCCGCCAAAGGTCGTGCCGTGGGTCAGCGGCGTCAGCGCCGCGACGCGGGGGCCAAACAGGACGGCGCCCATGGGCAGCCCGCCCGCGATGGACTTGGACAGGCACAGGATGTCAGGGACGACGCCGCTGTGTTCGCAGGCGAACATCTTGCCCGTGCGGCCAAAGCCGGTCTGGACCTCATCCAGGACGAGCAACGCACCCCGTGCCCGACACAGCTCGGCCAGGCCGAGCAGGTAGTCGGCCGTCGCGGGACGCACGCCGCCCTCGCCCTGGACCGGCTCGACCAGCACCGCCGCCGTGTCCTCGGTAATGGCCCTGGCGGCCTTGTCCAGGTCGTTGAAGGGGACGTGGCTGAAGCCGGGGACGAGGGGGGCGAACGGCTCGCGGTACTTCTTCTCCCATGTCGCCGACAGCGCGCCCATCGTCCGCCCGTGGAAGCCGCGCACCGTCGCCACGACGCCCGTGCGGCCCGTGCTGAGGCGGGCGAACTTCAAGCCCGCCTCGATGGCTTCCGCACCGGAGTTGCACAGGAATACGCGGTCCATGCCCGACGGAGCGATCTCGACCAGTTTGGCCTCCACCTGCGCGCGGCGGTCGTTGTAGAAGATCTCGGTGCACGAGATGAGGCGCGCCGCCTGGTCGGCGATGGCCTGGACAACCGCCGGGTGAGCGTGGCCGACGTTGGCCGACCCCTGCCCGCCCACACAGTCGATGTACTCGCGGCCGTCGGCATCCCACAGCCGCGCCCCGCTGCCCCGCACGATGGCGAGGGGGCGCTTCGCGTACACGCCGGATGTGTAGCGGTTCTCCAGGTCCATGATAGCTGCGGTCGAGGTTAGCTCCATCGTGTGCTCCTTATTCGGTGACCTCTTCCAGCGTTTCCCGCCAGGCGCGCATGGCGTCGCCGTAGTCGTCATAACTCTCTTCCGGCGCGCCGTTGACAATCAAGGTCCAGGGCGTGGCGCTGCCCGGCGTGTAGGTGAGCTGGAACTGCGTCCCGTCTTCCGCGGTGAACTCTTCGAGGATGGTCATGCGCGTGGACACGTGTCTCTCCTTTCGCTCGCTGAGGCCAGACTACCCTAGCCATAGGACGCTCTCACGCCGCTATCTCTTCCCCGTCATGGCCCGTCTACGGCGCGCCGACTGGAAGTCGGGCCTGGGGAGCCTGCGGCTGGTCGTCCACCTACGTGGACGAGGAGCGTGTCGGCGCAGGCTGACACCTGGCCACAGGCCCACCCGCCGCGACTTCGAGTCGCTGGCGGGTGGCTTACGGCAACCTCAACTCGCCCTCGATGAGTGTGACGGCCGTCCCGCCGACGCGCACGGCGGTAATGCCGTCCGGCGGGCCGTCGACTTCGACAAACAAGGTGCTCGGCCGGCCCATCTCCAGCCCTTGCTCGGTCACGAAGCGCGTCGTCGGCTCGCCCAGCGGCAGGGCGCGGTGGTGGACGAGGTACGCGCCCAGCGCACCGGTCGCGCTGCCCGTCGCGGCGTCCTCGACGATGCCCATCTCCGGCGCAAAGCCCCGCGTGTGGACGGCGGCGTCCGGGGAGACGGTCTCGAAGGTGAACGGGAACGCCAGTTGCGCCCCCACGCCGCGCATGACCGCGACCAACGCCGCCTGGTCCAGGCTGATACGTTCCATCGCCGCCCGCGACGCGACGGGAATCATCAACTGTGGGACGCCTGTCGAGACGACCTGCGGCTGGAGGTCGCCGACGGCCAGGTCGACGGGCGTCAGGCCCAGCGCGACCGCCAGGGGCGCGACATCCTCGACCACGGCCAGGAACTGCGGCCGGGCCTGGGTCATGGTGACGCGTGTCACGTTCCCCTCCACAATGGTCAGATCGACCGGCAGCGTGCCCACGCCGAGTTGACCCCACACGCGCGTCGTCGGCTCGGCCAGGGCATAATGACCGAGTTCGGCCAGCAGCCAGTGGGTGCCGACGACCGGATGGCCCGCCAGCGGCAGCTCGTAGCCCGGCGTCCAGATGCGGACGCGGACGTTGGCCTGCGGGTCGGTGGGCGGCAGGACGAACGTCGTCTCGCTCAGGTTCATCTCGCGGGCGATGGCGTGCATCTCGGCGTCGCTCAACCCCTCGGCGTCGACGAACACGGCCAGCGGGTTGCCGCCGAAGGGCGTCGTGGTGAACACGTCCAGTTGATAGAAGCGGTAGCGCCGCATGCATGTCTCCTTTCGCTACTCGATGACGGTGCCGTGGCCTGCCAGGGCACGCCGCACCGGGCCCTCGACGCGGGCGTCGGCGAGGACAATGCGGCTGACGCCCTGGCCCAGCGCCTCGGTCGCGCCCAGGACCTTCTTCTTGAAGCGGCCTTCGGCGTAGACCATGTAGTCGTCAATCTGGGCGGCCGGGATGCGCGTGACCAGCGTCGACTCGTCGGGGAAGCTCTTGAGCAGCCCTGGTACGTTGCTCAGGATGACCAGGGTGTGCGCCCCCAGCGCCGCCGCGACCTGGGCCGCCGCCCGGTCGCCGTCGACGTTGATGAGTTCGCCTGCGTCGGACAGCGCGGGCGGGCACAGCACCGGCGTATAGCCGTGGTCCAGCAGCAGGCGCAGCAGGGCGACGTTGACCTTCTCGACGCGGCCCGTGTAGTCGTCGCGCAGCATGCGGCGGCGGCCTTCCTCATCGATGATCTTGATGGCGTCCTTGCGTGGTCCGGTCATCAGCCGCCCGTCGGCCCCGCTCAGGCCGACGGCGTTGCAGCCGAGCTTCTGGAGCCGCTCGACAATGCGCTTGTTGACCTGGCCCGCGTACACCATGGTGAAGATGTTGAGCGTTTCGGGGTCGGTGTAGCGGCTGGTGTGGCCCGACACCGACGTGACAAAGCGCGGCGGGACACCCAGCTTCTCCGACACAACGTTGGTCAGGTGCGAGCCGCCGTGGACGAGGACGACGGGCACGCCGTCGGCAGCCAGCGCGGCCACGTCCGCGCACACCGTGTCCAGGTTCACCCCCTCACCCCCGCCGACCTTGATGACAATTGTGTTCTCGGGCATACTTCTTCCTTTGATTGACAATGTTGGACTCTCCGCCGCATAATTTGCTGCGTCCGACCTTCCGCAGTTGTACTGTGACCTCGCCCTCTAGGTCAACTCACGAGTCTCTGTTATCGAGAGATCACACATGCCGATCTTGTCGATGTTCTACGGTATCATCATCCGCATGTATTTCTTCGATGACAAGCAGCATCCTGTTCCACACCTGCATGCCGAGTATGCCGAGTCGCGAGCGGTCTTCCAGATCGACAACGGCGAGGTATTGGCTGGCGCGTTTCCGCGGGGTAAGACACGCCTGGTCCAAGCCTGGATCGAGATCCACCGCGAAGAACTGTTAGCCAATTGGAAGCTTGCGGTGAATGGCGACGACGTGTTCAGAATCGAACCGCTGAAGTAGGAGTTGTCAATGAACCCGTATGTCAAGGTTGTTTGTCCTCTGGACAACTTCCAACTAGAAGTATTGTTCGAGAATGGTGAGCGCCGCATCTTCGACGTGAAGCCCTATCTCCAACGCGGTGTCTTCGTCCGCTTGCAGAACCCTGTCGTCTTCCAGGCCGTCCGCGTTGTCGCCGGTTCTATCGAATGGCCTGGCGGTCTGGATTTGAGCTATGATACCCTCTACCTCGATAGTCACCCTACCGCTGCGGCGACATCGGTAGACACGATGGTCAAATGAGTTATGCTCGTGCCTGACATGCCCCCCAACGCCGTCCATCCCCTGACCCGCGACGAGTGGCGCGCCTGGTTGGAGGAACACCACACCCGTCGCGAGGGGGTGTGGCTCGTCAGCTACAAGAAGGCGACCGGCCAGCCGCGCGTCGAGTACGAGGCGGCCGTCGAGGAAGCCCTGTGCTTTGGCTGGATCGACAGCAAAGGCGCGAAGCTCGACGACGAGCGCACGATGCTGTGGTTCGCGCCGCGCAAGCCGCGCACCGGCTGGTCCGCGTCGAACAAGGCCCGCATCGAGCGCCTGATGGCGGCCGGGCGGATGGCGCCGGCGGGGCTGGCGAAGATTCAGGCCGCCCAGCAAGACGGCTCGTGGACGGCGCTGGACGCCGTCGAAGCCCTCGAAGTCCCGCCTGACCTCGCCCAGGCCCTCGCCGCCTATCCGAGCGCCGCTGGCTACTTCGACGCCTTTCCGCGCTCGGCCAAGCGGGCGATCCTCGAGTGGATCAGCATTGCCAGGACCCCGGCCACGCGGGCCAAGCGCGTCGAGGAGACGGCTCGCCTGGCCGCCGAGAACAAGCGCGCCAACCAGTGGCGGCCTTAGCCTGCGCATCCTATTCCCCACACAGCGTCCAGTCGGCGAGGATGGCGACGGCAAAGGCCGCCAGGCACGTTCCCGCCACCCCCTGCCACCCAACCGCCTGCCAGGCCAGCCCCGGTACGACACCTCCCAATGCTCCGCCCACGTAGTAGAAGACCAGGTACAATGCCCCCGCGCCGCCCTTGTTGGTGGGCGCGACGGTGTTCACAAACGCCGGGGCCACCGCCTGGGCGGTGAACATGCCCGTGCAGAGCACCAGCAGGCTGACTGCGATAACGGCCAGCGCGGGGATGAGCGTCAGGGCGACGCCAAGCATGGCGACACCCAACCCGACGGCCATGAGCAGGCGGCGCGACACGCGGGCCGAGAGCCGCCCGGCCAGCGGCGACACAATCACCCCAGCCAGGTAACTCACGTAGGCCAGGCCGACGATAGCGGGCGACAGGTTGAACGGCGCGGCGGTCAGGTAGTAGGGCAGGTAGGTGAACACGCCGAGAAAGCCGAAGAACAGCGCCCCACCAATCAAGAACGCGCCTACCAGCCGCCGGTTATGGAGGTGCGCGAACAGGCCCCGATAGGCCTCGCGCCAGCTGTCACCCTGGCCGCCCGTGTCTGGCACGAGCGCCACCGCCAGCCCCGCCGCGCACACCCCTGTCAGCGCGGCCAGGGTCTCGAAGGCGGCGCGCCAGCCGAAGACGTCGGTGATCAAGCTGCTGCCGACGCGCCCCACCAGCCCGCCCGCGACGTTGGCGGCGATCCAGCCGCCGACGGCCGCCCCTAGGCGGCTTGGCTCGACCAGGTCGCCCAGATAGGCGACGGCGACGGCCGTCAGGCCCGGAATGAGCAACCCCTGGAGCGCGCGAAAGACGAGGAGCGCGTTGAACGAGGGCGCCAGCGCGCACAGGAGCGTCGGGACGGCGAGCAGAGCGCAACTCCAGACCATCACCGCCTTGCGGCCCACTAGATCGCTCAGCGTGCCGTAGCCCGTCGACGCCACGGCAATGGATAGCACGACGGTCGATACCGACAGGCCCGCTACCGCCGGCGCAATCCCGAATTCCTGAGACAGGATGGGCAGGATGGGCTGGGTGGCGTAGATGTCGGCGAAGACGACGATGGCCGCGCCGTAGAGGGCCAGCGTGGCCCAGCGCGCGTGGTCGGGCGCGGTGTCGAGGAGCGGGCGCCGCATGGCTCAGATAGGGTGCAGGCCGGGAAAGCCCAGCCCCGCCTGCTCGTCGAAGCCGCACATCAGGTTGAGGCACTGAACCGCCGAGCCGGCCGCGCCTTTGCCCAGGTTGTCGATGGCGGCGATGGACACGATGCGTCCGGTGGCCGGGTCGGCCTCGAAGCCCACGTCGGCCCAGTTCGTGCCCGCCAGCAGCTTCGGCTCCGGGTAGCGGTAGATGCTGCCCCTGTCCTTGACGAGGCGCACGAACGGCTCGCTGCGGTACGCCTGACGGTACACGTTCCACAGGTCGCGGTCGGTGACACCGGGCCGCGTCCAGCAATGGGCCGTCGCCAGAACGCCGCGCACCAGTTCGATGCTGGTGATGGAGAGATGCACGTTGGTCAGGCCCAGGGCTTGCTCCACCTCGGCGGTGTGGCGGTGGCCCGTCGGCGCGAACGAGCGCACGGCCCCGCTGCGCTCCGGATGGTGCGACGCCAGGCTGGGGCTGTTGCCGCCCTCGGACGAGCCGACCTTGAGGTCGACGACGATGGGCCGCGCGCGGTCGAGCAGGTCGCTCTGCGCCAGGGGCAGCAGGGCCAGGATGGAGGCCGTCGCGTTGCAGCCGACGCCGCTGGCGAAGCTCGCGCCGCGCAGCGCCTCGCGGGTGACTTCGGGCAGGCCGTAGACGAACCGCTCCAGCCAGGCCGGGGCGGTGTGCGGTTCGCCATACCAGCGCTGGTAGACCTGGGGGTCGCGCAGGCGGAAGTCGGCCGACAGATCGATGAGGCGCGGCGCGAGTTGGGTCAGGTCATCGATGCGCTTCTGGGCCTCACCGTGGGGCAGGGCCAGGCACAGCACGTCGCACGGCTCCAGGACGCGCGCCGAGACGAACTTGAGGTCGGTGACGCCGCGCAGGTTGGGGTGGACGGCGTGGACGGGCTTGCCCGCGTTGCTCTCCGACGTCACCTGCCCGACTTCGACGTGGGGGTGGCCGAGCAGCAGCCGCAGCAACTCGCCGCCAGCGTAGCCCGACGCCCCGATGATAGAAACCCGTGTCATGCTAGACTCTCTTTCCACCTGCCCCTTGTCGCTTTCTCGACTGTCTTGTACAATAAGGTTGTACAACTTGGAGGTGCGAGATGACCATTCAAACAACTTATTCTCAAGCGCGCGCCCAACTGGCCTCGCTCATGGATGAGGTCACGAACAACCGTGAGGTGGTGATCATCCAGCGGCGCGGGGCGGAGGACGTGGCGCTCATTGCCGCTGACGAGCTGACGGGGTTGCTGGAAACGGCCCACCTGCTGCGCTCGCCCGCCAACGCCGAGCGCCTGCTGACCGCCCTGGCGAGGGTCCGCGAGCGCACGGTGCAGCCGCAGACCCTGACCGATTTACGTCGCGAGGTCGACCTTGACGCGGACGAGTAAGGCTCCTGCTGCCGAACGCGATGCTATCTTCCAGCCTGAGTTCCGCGAGGACCTGCGCTACTGGGTAGAGACCGACCGTCGCACGGCCTTGCGCCTGCTCGCCCTCGTTGAAGCCGTCATGCGAGACCCATGCGATGGCATCGGGAAGCCCGAACCCCTCAAGTACCTCGGCCCCGGCGTCTGGTCGCGGCGGCTCACTCAGGAGCATCGCCTCGTCTACGTTGTCAGCGAGGACCGCATTGACTTTGTCCAAGGTCGCTACCACTATTGACAGACGCCCATGGCCCGCCTGATCCTCTTCAACAAGCCCTACCTCGTCCTGTGCCAGTTCACCGACCCCGAGGGGCGCCCCACGCTGGCCGACTACATCCCCGTCCCCGACGTCTACCCGGCCGGCCGCCTCGACTACGACAGCGAGGGGTTGGTGCTCCTCACCGACGCCGGCTGGCTCCAGAGCCAGATCGCGGACCCCCGCCACAAGCTCGCCAAGACCTACTGGGTCCAGGTCGAAGGCACGCCCACCGAGGAGGCTCTGCGCCAACTGCGGCGCGGTGTCCTACTCAAGGACGGCTTAACGCGGCCCGCCCAGGTCGCCGTCATGGCCGAGCCGCAGCTCTGGCCGCGTGTCCCTCCCATCCGCGAGCGCAAAGCCAGCCCCACGGCCTGGCTGGAACTCACGATCACCGAAGGCCGCAACCGCCAGGTGCGGCGCATGACCGCCGCCGTTGGCCTGCCGACGCTGCGCCTGGTTCGCTGGGCGGTCGGGCCGTGGCGGCTCGATGCGCTCCCGCCGGGGGAGTGGCGAGAAATCTCTGTTTCGAAAAACATTGGACAAAGGTAAAAATCCCTCTTCAAACGTTCTCTAGGGCGGTGTACGAAACAAGTCTATCCAGTCCACCCCACCCCAAGGAGAACAGAGATGAAGCGAGTATTGCTGTCCCTGGTCGCGGCCCTGGCCCTGCTTGGCGTCCTGAGTAGCTCGACCTTCGCCGCCGAGACACAGCGCGGCCGCCCCACCCACGTCTACGTCGTCCACGGCATCCCTGGTGTGAACGTCGACGTGTATGTCAACGGCCAGTTGGCCCTCCCGAACTTCAAGCCCGGTGACACCGTCGGCCCCATCAACATGCCCATCGGCTGCTGCACCAAGGTCAGCATCTACGCCGCCGGCGCCAACCCGAGCCAGTCGCAGCCTGTGCTCGAAGCCAACGCTCCCCTGCCGGCCACGCGCGGCGTCAGCATCGTGGCCCACCTGAAGGCCGACGGCACGCCGACCCTCTCACTGTTCACTGAGATGCCCGAGGAGCGCGCCCCGCGCGGCTTCGGTAAGGTCAATGTGCGCCATACCGCCGCCTTCGGCGCGGTCGATCTGTGGGCTGCCCCGGCCAGCGGCGGCGACCTCGCCAAGATTGCGTCGGGCCTGACCAACCCCAACAGCCTGAACCTGGTTCTTCCGGCTGGCTCGTATCGCGTCGCGGTCGTGCCAGCGGGCGCCCCCGTCTCCAGCGCGGCCCTGACCGCCACCATCCCGGTTTTCGAGCGCCAGACGCTCAACGTCTACGCCATCGGTAACCCGACGGCCTCGCCCTCGACCTTCGGGGCGGTGGTGCAGACCCTGCGCTAAGACGGCCTCTCGCTTCTCCAGCCCGCTCACCTGTCCCCACGGGTGAGCGGGTTTCTCATTTCCCTCTCGGTGAAAATCTCACACCTTCCCTGTGGCGCTTTCCGCTGCGCGCCGGCCCGCCATGCTCTATAGTGGACGCACTCACCGATCTGTCTCGCATCGTCGAGTGCGGTAGGCTCACTACGTATCACAAGGAGCAAAGGATGACAACGATCACAGGGACTCTGGAAGGCGCCGACTACGGCGACAACGTGGACCGCGACCTGGCGGCCGGAACGTACAGCTACACCCTCACCAACAACGGGCCGGGCCACCTGGCTTTCAAGGTCGAGGAATACCTCATCCCCGACACGGGCGAGGAGGGGCTGGCCCGCTGGAAGACCATCGAGGAGAAGGCCAAACTCGCCGCAGGCGTGAGCCTGGAGGGTACGCTCAAGGTTGGCGCCCAGGAACAGTCCCACGACCCCGCCCGCGTGCGCTTCAACTTCAACCGCGAGTTTCTCAGCAAGAAAACCTCGTACAAGCTGGTCTTCGACCTCCACTGAGCCTCACCGCCACGGACGTGAGGCGGCCATCGGTCGGCCATCAACAACCTGCAAGGAGACGACAATGACAACGATCACAGGCACGCTGGACGGCGTGGATTACGGCGACAACGTGACCCACGGCCTGACCGCCGGCGACTACAGCTACACTCTGACCAACCTCGGCCCGGGCCGTCTGGCCTTCAAGGTCGAAGTCCAGGATGTGCCCGACCTGGGCGATGACGCGCCGAGCAAGTGGCGCACCATCGAGGAGAAGTCGAAGCTCCCCGACGGCGAGGTGTTAGAGGGCAAGTTCACTGTCGCGCCCGGCACGCTCACCTATCGCTCGGTGCGCTTCAACTTCAACCGCGAGTTCCTGAGCAAGAAGACCGCCTACAAGCTGGTCTACCAGCCGTCTTAGCCCGGCTGCCCAAGTGAATAGTCCGCCGTGAACCACTCGCTGCTACGCTGTGAGTGGTTCCTACTATGTCTGCGCTAAGCCAGTCCGCGCTGCCGCACCAGCAGCGTCGCCACCACCAGCGGCGCGTCGATTAGCTCCCCGGCCACCACCTTGCTCAGCAACTCCTCAAACGCCATCGGCACGACCTCGATAAACTCGTGGCGGTCGCGGCCGGCGGGTGGCACACGGCGCAGGCCGCGCGCCAGGTAGATGTGCATCTTGGCGTCGACGGCCCCGCCAAAGGCGACGACGGTGGTCAGGGGCTGGACATCGTCGGCGGCGATGCCGCACTCCTCGGCTAACTCGCGCCGCGCCTGCTCCGCCGGGTCCGTCCCTTTGATGACGCCGCCCCCCGGCAACTCCAGGACCGTCCCACCCAGCGGCGGCCGGTACTGGCGCACCAGTGTTACCGTCCCGTCGTCCCACAGCGGCAAGGCGACGACCGCGTCCCAGCGCGCCTCGACGGTCGTCCACAGGATTTCGCCGTCGGGCGTCAGGCGGCGTTCCTCGATGATGCTGAAGCGGCCCTGGTAGCGCACGTGGTGCTCCAACACAGGCCACGGGCCGAACGGGCCGGGCGTCTCGCTCATAGCCTCTCCGTGCCAACCGCCGGGCGGCTCAGACTATCGACTGTCACCCCGAACGAAGTGAGGGGTCTACTCTGCGAACGCTTCAGAGTAGATGCCGAGCGCAGCTCGGCATGACCCTCGTAGGTCTCGCCTCGCCACCCAGTAAGCGGTCCGCTGCTAGGCAACGCTCGCTGCCTTCACCTGCCCTTTAGCGACGGCGACGACGTAGTCCACGACGCGGTCGGGGATGTCGACGCCCGTCGGGGCGATGGAGTTGCGGAACTCCATGGTGTAATTGACCTCGTTGACCAGCAAGCCGCGTTCCGGGTGCTCCAACACGTCAATCGCCACGACGCCGCCCCCACATGCTTGAGCGGCGCGGACGCACAGGTCGTTCAATTCGGGCGTCACCGGGCAGTTGCTGGCGACGCCGCCGCGCGCCGTGTTGGTGATCCAGTGCTTCGAGTCGCGGTAGATGGCGCAGATCGTCTCATCGCCGACGACGAAGGCGCGGATGTCGCGGCCCGGCTTCTTGACGTACTCCTGGATGTAGAAAATCGAGTGGTGGTATGTGCCCAGGACCTCCTTGTGCTCCAGGACGGCCTCGGCCGCTTCGCGGTCGTTGAGCTTGGAGATGAGGCGGCCCCACGAGCCGACGCACGGCTTGAGGACGACCGGGTAGCCCAGGCTCTCAATGGCCTGCAATGCTGACTCCGGGGTGAAGGCGATCTTGACGCGCGGCGAGGGCACGCCGTAGCGTTCCAGGGCCGCCGTCGTCTTGAGCTTGTCGCCACAGGTGTCGGCGACGTGGTAGCTGTTGACGCACGGGATGCCGAAGTCTTCCAGGATGCGCAGGGCGTACAGGGCGCGCGAGTGGTTGATGCAGCGCTCCAGGACGGCGTCGTACTGCTCGAACGAGTGGCGATCCCCCAGGTCGAAGACAGTCTCACGGTCGTCCAGCAGGTCGTAGTGGATGCCGCGCGCCTCGAAGCGCTCGAACAGGAGCTTCTCCTCGACGCGGACGCGGGAGTAGAGGACACCGATACGCATCTATTCCCCCCAGTCCTCTTCCTCTTCCGGGGCCAGTTCCAGATGGGGCGGGTCGAGGCTAATGACTTCTAGCTCGACGCCGCATTCGTCGCAGGTCAGAATCTCGCCCTTGACGGTCTTGGGACCGAGGGTGATCTCCGCGCCGCACTCCGGGCATTCGGCTTGTTGGGCCATGGGGTTTCTCCTTTGTCAATGCTGAGTTACGAGAGGTCAGTGCCGAGTGAAACAGGCCGTAGCGCCAATTGTAGCGCCGACTTCAGTCGGCCTCCTTGTCAATATCAACTGGGCATGAGTTGCTTGAGCAACCTGCGCCCTCGACTCTTGACCGCCGGGCTGCCCGTCGCTAGCTGGGCCTCGATGAGCGCCCGCACGCGGGGTCGTAACGTTGCGTCCTGGGCGGCCAGGTCGGCCAGGGCTTGCAGGGCGAAAGTCTGCACAATTCTGCTCGTGTCGTCGAGATAGTCAACCAGGAGGGCGACGGCCTCGTCCCGTTCCTTGGCAGTCAGGGCCAGCCGGGGCAGCAGCTGCGCCACGTGCCAGCGGACCTCCTGCTGCGTGGCCGCGCGTCCGATGTCGAGCAGCGCCATTTGGTGCGGCGGGAGCAGGTCGGGCCGCGTGGCCGTAATCTTCTCGACCGCGTCGGCGGCCCGCATTCGTACCACCGGGTCGGCGTGCGTCAGCCCTGCGAAGAGCGCCTCGAACAGCGTCGGGTCGGCCAGGACGTCCGCCACCACCTCTTCGGAGCGGCCAATGGAGCGGCGGTCGCCCCCGCCGAGCTTGTCGAGTGGACTGCTCATGACCTCTGCACATGAGCTACAATCGCCGCCGTCACCTGCGCCGTCGTCGCCGCGCCGCCCAGGTCCGGCGTGGCGATGCCCGCCGCCAGGGTCGCCTCGACGGCGGCCTCGACCCGCCGCGCCGCGTCCCGCTCGCCCAGGTGGTCGAGAAGCAGGGCCGCCGACAGGACCGCGCCGACGGGGTTGGCGATGCCCTGGCCGGCGATGTCAGGGGCCGAGCCGTGGACCGGCTCGAAGACGGCCACGTCTGGCCCGATGTTGGCCGAGGGCGCGACGCCCAGCCCGCCGACCAGACCCGCCGCCGCATCCGACAGAATATCGCCAAACAGGTTGGTGGTCACGACCACGTCGAAGCGTTCCGGGGCCTTCACCAGCCACATGGCCGCCGCGTCGACCAGCAACTCGTCTACATCCAGCATCAAGTACTCGGCGGCGACGGCGCGCCCCACCTCGCGGAACAGCCCGTCGGTGACGCCCAACACGTTGGCCTTGTGGACCAGGGTCAGGCGGGCGCGGCCTTGAGTGCTGAGTGCTGAGTGCTGAGTGCTGAGTGGCGAGGATGCCTCCTGGTCCATCGTCCATCGTCCATCGTCCATCGTCCCCCGGCTCTCGGCCCTCCGCCGCGCGATCTCGCAGGCGGCGCGGACGATGCGCTCGCTGGCCCGCCGCGTGATGACGCGCTCAGCGATGGCCGTGTCGCCCTCGCGGCGCTCGCGCCCAGCGTACAGGCCCTCGGTGTTCTCGCGGACGATGACGAAGTCGAGGCCGGGCCGCGTGCCGGGCAGCGAGCGCGTCGGGCGGATGTTGGCGTACAGGTCGAACGCCTGGCGCATGGCGAGGATGGGGCTGCGGTAGCCCGCCACCTTGCTCATGGGCGACTGGGTCGCGCCAAACATCGCCACGCGACAGGCGCGGACGGCATCCACCGTCGCCTGGGGCAGGGCGTTGCCCGTGCGCTGGAAGCAGGCCCAGCCCGCGTCGGCCCACACGAAGTCGATGGGCAGGCCCGTCGCCTTGAGCACTTCGGCCGCCGCCGGAATGACTTCTTGCCCGACGCCATCACCGGGGATGAGGCAAATCTGGTAGGTCATGGTACTTGTCTTCTCATCTGTCCGCCAGCGACGCGAGCCGGTCCTGGATGGCCGCCTCCAGGTCGACGCCGACGAGGTCGGCCAGTTGGAACAGGTACATGGCGACATCAGCCAGCTCTTCGGCCAGGTCGTCCGCGCGATATGTCTCGCCCCACTGAAAATGCTCCAGAATCTCGGCGCTCTCGACGGCGACGGAAATGGCAATGTTGCGCGGCGTCTGGGCGTACGCCGCGTCGGCGTCGTACCAGCCGTGCGCGCGGCACATCGCATGGACCTGGTCGGTGAGTTCACGGACGGTTGGCATGGACATCGTCGAGCCTGGCTCTCTCCGTCAGCGGTCGGCTGTCAGCGGTCAGCCGTCGTCTTGCGCGCCTTCCAAATATTCTCGACCGGCCAGCGGCTGACCCACTCAATGGGTCGTCGGAAGGTCGTCTGGAAATCAGGCGGCGCACGCAACTCGATGAGGTCTTCGACGACGAAGCCGTGCTGGCGGAAGAGGCGAATCCACTCGCCATAGCTGGGTTGGAATTGAACAAAGTCGTCGCCGTCCAGACGGTAGAGGTCGAAATACGACTTCTGGAGACAGGTCGTGATGGTATTCGCCTCGTCGTCCCGACACATCTCCCACAGGAAGCTGTACATGTTGAAGGCGAGTAGACCACCGGGCCGCAGCAGGCGCGCGACTTCGGGCAGGGTCTGGCGCGGGTCGGCGTAGCGCATCGCGCCGTGGTCGTCGAACACAATGTCGAAACGGGCGTCGGGCAGCGGGACGGCCTGGGCGGACGCGTGGACGAGGGGAAAATCGACGCCGGCGGCTGCCATGTTGCGCCGCGCGTGGTCAAGCTGCTGCGCGGAGTTGTCGAGGCCGACCGGGCGCGCGCCAAGCTGCGCCAGGGCGATGGAGCGCTGCGCCGCGCCGCAGCCCAATTCCAGGATGTCCTTGCCCGCCACGCCCTCAAACACGTTCAACTCGGCTTCCGGGATGCCAAAGCCTCCCCAGCCCAGGGCGCGCCGCGTCAGCTCCGCCCCGTGTTGCGTCTGATACTCGTCACTAAAGTCGTCCCAGAAAGCTCGGTTCTTCGCGGCATCACTTGGAATACTCATTGGTCTCCCTCGTAGCCGCCGCTCGCCGTGCGGGTCCACGTGCGGCCCATGTTCACCGCAATCTTGTCCTGGACCGCCTGCCCCAGGTCGACGCCCACGAGGTCGGCCAGTTGGAACAGGTAGATGGCGACGTCGGCCAACTCCCCCGCCAATCCGTCGGGGTCGTACTCGTCGCCCCACTGGAAATGCTCCAGGACTTCGGCGGCCTCGACGGCGACGGACACCGCCAGGTTGCGCGGGCTGGCGTTGGGCGCGTTCTCGCCGTCCAGCCAGCCCTTCGCCTGGACCATCTGGTGTATCTGGTCGGTCAACTCGCGGATAGTCATCTGGTCTTGGGCCATTCTGTTCATTCTGTAAATTCTGTCTAGATGGACTGGGGCCGCAGGGCGCTCAGCAGGAGCGACGCCGCGATGGTCCACATCAGGCAGCCGACACCCAGGTCGAGCACGCGCCACGCGATGGGCCGCCGAAACAGTGGCGCGAGCCACGCCGCGCCATAGGCCAGGCCGAAGAACCACGTCAGCGAGGCCGACATCGCCCCCAGCGCGAAGGCGGCGCGCTGGTCGGCCGGGAACTGCGCCCCGACACTGCCGATGAGGACGATGGTATCCAGCAGGGCGTGCGGGTTGAGCAGGCTGACGGCCAGCAGGCCCAGGACCGTCGCCC
>CAZLBQ010000063.1:0-17285 GCA_964557745.1 uncultured Anaerolineales bacterium | reverse complement strand
GACGCAGTTTGGCTGGGGGGTGGGGAGGTTGGCCCGCCGCGGCGCGACGGTGGCCGGGGCGGCGGTCCATCACGCCGCCGTCAAGGTGCGCGACAAGGCCAAGCGGCTAGCCGCGGAAGCCCTGGAAGCAGCGGAGGCGGATATCGAATTGCGCGACGGCTACGCCCAGGTGCGCGGCGCGCCCGGCCGGCGCATCGCCCTGGCCGAACTGGCCCGCCGCGCCAACCCGCTACGCGGGGCGGTGCGCCACGATGCCGAGCCGGGGCTGGAGGCGACGGCCTACTTTGGCCCGGAGATGGGCGCGACGGCCTTCGGGGCCCACGCTCTGCTCCTCGAAGTCGATGAGGAGACGTTCGACGTCAAGATTCACCGCTACGTTGTCGTCCACGACTGCGGTCGGGTCATCAACCCGCTCATTCTGGACGGGCAGGTGCAGGGCGGCGTGGCGCAGGGCATCGGCAACGCTTTCTACGAGCGTCTGGTGTTCGACGACAATGGTCAGCCCCAGGTCGCCTCGTTTATGGACTACCTGCTCCCCACGGCCATGGAAGTACCCCGCATCGCCGTTGGTCACGAGGAGACACCCTCGCCCCTCAACCCGATGGGCGTCAAGGGAGCAGGGGAAGCGGGGGCTATCCCCGTCGGTCCGCTGTTCTGTCAGGCGCTAGAAGATGCGTTTGCAGACGTGGGTCTGGAAATCCTGGAGATCCCCCTTAGCCCGAACCGCCTGTGGGAGTTGGTGGAGCGGCACGGCTAGTCTGAGGCTCACGAATCCACTGGAGATGTCCGAGATCGATGCCACGCCGCCGCGCTGCGATAATCTCGTTTGCGTCGTTAGGTTGGAGCGCATCAGGGGCCGTGCTACTCACCCTAGCGCGTATAGGCTGTGGCTACCCCGCCGTCGACGGTCAGGATAGCGCCGGTGGTCTTCCTCGACCGGTCGCTGGCGAAGAAGAGGGCAGCTTCGGCGATGTCTTCGGGCAACACGTTGACTTTCAAGGTCGTGCGCGCCCGATAATAGTCTTCTAGTTGATCGGGGGCGATGCCATAGGTAGCCGCCCGCTCGTCGCGCCAGGCGCTGCTGAAGATGCGTGTGCCGGCCAGGACGGCATCGGGCAGAATCGTGTTGACCCGAATGCCCGCCGCGCCGCCCTCTTCGGCCAGACAGCGCGCCATATGTACTTCAGATGCTTTCGCAGTACTGTACGCGACTGCGTTCTTTTGCGCCGCCACGGCGTTCTTCGAGCCAATCACAACCAGGTTGCCGCCGAGGCCCTGGGCCCGCCATAGGCGAAACGCCTCACGGGCGACGAGGAAGTAGCCCTGCGCCAGGATCGAATGGCAGTGCTGCCACATGGCCAGGCTCGTCTCCTCGATAGGCGCGCTCATAGCGATCCCCGCATTGTTCACCACGATGTCCACGCCACCGTACTCCAGCGTAGCGCGGCGGAACACAGCGGACACCGCAGCTTCGTCGGTGACGTCGCACCGCACAGCGATCCCTGCCTTCAGCCCGTGCTGTTCCACTAGTTCCTCAGCCACAGCCTGGGCGCCCACCTCGTCAATATCGGCGATCACCACGCACGCGCCCTCGCTGGCAAAGCGTCGCGCAATGGCGCGGCCGATGCCGGAGGCAGCGCCTGTGACGAGAGCGACACGACCCTGCAGAGCCGCGCCAGCCGCCAACGGCGTGGGACGAGGAGCTGGCGCTCCACTAGGGGCAGGGTAGGTCTCCGTGGGGGCGCGAGTGACTGAGCCATCTAGGGCCTGTGTGGCGCGCAGGATGGCGATCTGGCGGCGATACATATGACGCGCCCGCTCGGCATCCGCTACTCTGGCCCCGCTGACCACCATGCCGACGCCAGGGATGAGGATGACCCGAGAGCGTTGCCCCGACTCAGCCAGCGCCAGGTCGACGGCGTCCCCCACGGCCAGTTCGAGCAACGTCTCGACGCCCGCTTCGGGCTGCCAGTGGAGCCACAGCGAAGTAGGTGTCAACGCTTGCGACATCTCTCGCGAGCCATCCGCGCAGACGAAGTCCAGGACCTCGGGCGTGTCGTCAACCGCCAGCCCGGCCCGCCCGACTGCACCACGGATGACGGGCAGCGCGCGCGCCATGAGGTCGTGCCGTTCGTCCGGGGTCAACGGCTGAACCACGCGCTCGCCAAACGGCCGTGCCGGCATCCGCGCCGCGATAGACGCGTCCGCTGCGCCGATGAGATAGCGCATCCGCTCGTCGCAGTCGCGCGGCGAATCGCCCCAGGTGACGAGACCCGCGCCGGCTAACACAAGGCAGTGGGCCTGGGAGTTGGCGCGCACCGCCTCGGCGGTGAGCCTGGCTCGCTCAAGCGGGGACGAGACAGGGGGCAACCACACCGCCCGCTCGCCATAGACCACACGGACCCGGTCTCCGTTCGGCGCAGCGGCCAGGGCAAGGATGCTCACCGGGTGCGCGTGGGCGACGCAGGGCGCGGGCACGCTCGCGTGCAGGAGCGTCTCCGCGAGCGAAGGCAGCGGCCCCGGCTCGAAACGGGCGCGGTCAAGATAGCTGGCTAGCCGCTCGGCCGGCATCTGAGGCCGCTCGAACAGGGCTTGCACGTCGGCGAGGCGGATACCTGCGAACCGCGACTCGCTGGCGTCGCGGCACCCGCAGCCCGCGTTGTTGATGCGGAGCACCTCCACCGCGCGGGCCAGGTGGTCGGGTTCGACGGTCTTGATTGACAGGGTATCCCCATCCCAATGGGCATCCATAGTAAGCCTCTCACCGTTCCGCTAGTTCGGAATAATGGCCATCTTGATGCAGCGCCCGTCCATCATCATGTGCAGCGCCTCTTCCACCCCTTCGAGGGGCAGCTCGCCTGAAATGAGCGCCTGAGTGTTGATGACGCCTGAACTGATGAGTTGGAAGGCATTGAGGACATCGAGCGGTGTGCAATGGTGGACGCCGTGGAGCGCGAGTTCGCCGTAGTGGACCCAGTGCGTATCCAGCGTAATCTCCAGCCCGTGTGCCAGACCCCCGAACCAGAGCACCCGCCCTCCTTTGCGCACAACCTGCACAGCGGTTTGCCACGCCTCCAAGGCGCCGGCGCTCTCAATGGCGACATCGGCCCCGCGCCCCCCTGTGATGTCGCGGATGGCCTGGACGGGGTCGCGCTGGGCAGCGTTGATGATGTGGGTAGCGCCCAACTGCTTCGCCACGGCCAGCCGCTCCGGCTTCATATCCACGGCGATGACCTGGGTCGCGCCGCGCCGCAGCGCCATCTGCAAGTGCATGAGGCCAATCGGGCCGCCCGCGCCGATGATGGCGACGGTTTCGCCCGGCTGAATCTGAATGACGGCCTGGCCGTGAACCACAGAGCCGAGCGGCTCCATGACGGCGGCCTGGGCATACGAGAGGTGCGTGGGCAGTTCAAACGTGTTCAATTCGACAATGGGACCGGGAATCACAATGTACTCGGCAAACGCGCCGAAGTTGAACAGAATATGCTCGCACAGATTGGGCTGGCCGTGCTTGCACTCATAGCACTTGCCGCAGGGCGCCGAGTTGTGAGCCACGACGCGCATCCCCGGTGCGAACTGTGTGACCCGCGCGCCCACCTCGACCACGTCCCCCGCCAACTCGTGGCCGAAGATGGTCGGGGGCAGGATCTCGGGGTGACCACGGCGATACGTCTTGACGTCCGTGCCGCACGTGAGCGCCGCGCGGATGCGGACCAGGATGTCGTCGGGGCCAGGGGTGGGAATCGGGACGCGACGTAACTCGAGTTGCCCTGGCCCCAGGTACATGACGCCGCGCATCGTGCCGCTAGGCATGGTTGACTCCTCTCTCATCCCGCAGGCGGGGCAAGACATGTCTCGCCCCGCCTGGGCATCGTGTCGTTAAGCGGGGACAGGCTCGAGCGTGGAGGAGACGACGCCCGCCGGGCTAGTGGGGTGATAGTGGTGCAGGTACACGCCGCGCATGAACACCACCTCGGTCGGATCGAGCGTGATCGGCTCCTGGCCCATGGAGCGCGCCATGATGACCAGCCGCGCCGTCGTCTCGGCAGCCAGCGTGGCGTCGTAGGCTTCGTGCAAGCTCGCACCGACTGTCAGCAGCCCATGTTGCGCCAACAGAACGCTCACCCCCTCGCCCATCGTGTCCAGCGCGATGCGCCCGACTTCTTCCGTCCCGGGCCGCCGATAGGGCGCGACCGGCACCGGCCCGCCGAGGCACGTCGCCGCCTCGATCAAGACCACCGGCAGTGGGGTGTTGATGAGGGCGAATGTCGTCGCGTAGGGCGCGTGGGAGTGGACGACCGCGCCGACATCGGCCCGCTCACGGTAGAAGACCGTGTGCATGGGCGTCTCGCTGGTCGGCTTCCATTGCCCTTCTACGACCCGACCATAGCGGTCAATCACGTCGATGTCCGCCACCCGCATGTTGGCATACGGAATCGCGCTGGGGGTTATGGCAATCAGCCCGCTCTCGCGGTCGAGGGCGCTCACGTTGCCCTGCGCGCCGTGGGCGACGCCATCCGCCACCATGCGCAGCGCCGTCTCCAATACCTGTTCTCGAAGCTCCTGCAATAGCATTGGTTTATCCTCCTGCGCCTAGTTTGCCGTCCAGGGCCGCGAAGATCGCGTCCGCCAGGCGCTTGATTGTCTCCGGGGCGGTGTGGTCGCCGCCAATTGCCAACGAGACCTCACCACCGGGGCGGGCCATCAGGTTGGCGTTCACCGTGTCTCCCGCGACCTGCAGCTTGCCCTGCGCCAGCCAGGCGAAGGGGCGCGTCTTCCAGACCTCAAAGCCCGCCGCCGCGAGGGCGGTCTGCGCGGCGGCGAAACAGTCGTCGGGCGACTTCTTAGCGTATGTCCGGCTCTCCTGATAACGTGCCATGTGCTCACCTTCTAGTGCAACGGAGCCATCTCCATCTGATCGGCGAAAAACTGCGCCCAGGGTAGCGCCACCGCCGCGCTGTGGTTGATGACCTGGTTCAGGTGCATCAGAAGCGGGAATTCGCCCGGCTGGACCAGGCCACGCGCTGCCAGCTTGGGCAGCGCCCGCGCCACGCGCGTGATAATCTCGACGGATTCCAGCGTCTCGCCCGCCAGGCGCCCGCGCGCCTCGGTGTACGAGAGCCCCTGGCCCAGCAGGCGGCCCAGGCGAGCCGTCCGCCCGGCGAACACCGTCACGTACAAGTCTCCCGCGCCCGGCAGGCTGACCACGTTATCGACGCTGGCGCCCATCACGCGCAGCAGCCGCTGCATCTCCAGCGTGCTCTGGGCGAACAGCGCGGCCTGCGGATTGACCATACGGGCCAGGCCATCGTCACCCCGCACGTCGTACTCGCCCATCGCCAGGCTCACCGCCAGCGCGTAGCCGTTCTTGAGCGCGGCGCACGTCTCGACGCCGACGATGTCCGTCGAGAGACGGATGTGATAGTAGGGCGTGCTAAAGACGCCGCGCAGGAAGTCAAGGGTCTCGACGTCGCGGCCGCAGAACACGACCCCGGTATGCCGCCGTGCGGCAAGTTCGTGAGAGATGCAGGGGCCGCCAATCGCGTTGAGCTTGACCCGGCCGCGCAGGTGAGCTGGCAGGCGGTCGTTGACCACATCGGGGAGGATCGCCAGGTCGCCGTTGGGCTGGTCCTCCAGACCTTTGGTCACCGCAATCACAGGGACCTCGGGCCGCAGGGCGGGACCGACGGTGTCGGCGAACCAGGTAACGCCAAAACTGCTAACACCGCTCACCACAACCTCCGCGCCGTCCAGGGCCTGCCGGATGTCAGTGTGGAAAAACGGCTGGACGCTTCCGGGTACCGAGCGTTGCAACTTCGGATGGACACGTGTCGCCTGAACCGAATCGATGATGTCGGTGTCGAGCGGAGTACCAACGAGGTGTATTGTGTGGCCATTGTCGGCCAGGGGCCAGCACAGCGCCGTCCCCATCATGCCTGCGCCAATGATCGTGACCGTCGCCATAGCGTTTCCTTAGTCGTGATGGAGAGCCGCTTCGTGGTGATGCAGGGCAACGTCGGCGTACTTGTGCTCGTACTCCGTTATCTTCTGCACCTTCAGGCCCGAGCGCGCGCTCTGGAACTCACTCGCCAGCCAGATGTCGACGAGTTGTTTGGCCACAGCCGGTTCGGTGACGAGCGCGCCGAGGGTGATAATCTGGGCGTCATTGCTGGCCCGCGCGCGCTCGGCGGTATACGGGTCGTTGACGCACACCGCGCGGACGCCGGGGGCCTTGTTGGCGACAATCGCCATCCCCGCCCCGGTGCCGCAGACCAGAATAGCCCGGTCATACTGACCCTCGCTGACCGCCAGGGCCAGGGGGGCGGCAATGTCCGGATAGTCCACCGGCTCATCGGTATGGACGCCCCAATCCTCGACCGTGTAGCCCTGCTCGCGCAGATGGTCACGAATCACGTTCTTGAGTGGCAGGCCCAGGTGGTCTGCCCCAACCGCAATCGGTTTGCTCTTGTCGGCCATCACCCACCTCCGGGGTTGGCATTACCTTCGACTATGAGGCCTGAACCTTAGCGCGGGCCTTCTTGCCGCGTCGTCGCCCCATCTCCTTGACCGGCGCGACTGGGGTCGGCAGAGTCAGGGCATCGCGCGGGATTTTGCCACCGGTGCGGACGGCGCTGACCCAGGCCGGGCTGAGCTTCAAGAGGCGGGCGACGTGATCGGGGGTGGGGCGCTGGATCCAGAGGTCCCAGCGGTTGGGTACGAAGCGGCCAAGGCGCGGGACAGCCGCCGCCCAGTAGGGCAGTATTGCGTCCAGAATCTCCTTGTCGCTGCTGTTAGGATAATGCCTTAACTGAGCCTGAATGAGGCTGACCGTGTACCCTTTGATCCGCCGTAGTTGGATGGAAGCGGCGGTCATGATGGTGGCCCAAAGAAGGAAGATGCCGTTAAGTAAGGTCTGATGGGCAAAATAGAGGTCCAAAGTGGCGCGCCCTAGCGGGCCAAGCATTTCGTTGATGATATAGCGGATCATCCTACCCTCCCGGTCAGGTGGTGGTCGTCAGCCACCGTTCAGCGCTGGGGAAGCGCTCCTGAACGCCTTCCGGACGACTGACGACCACCTGGGTCTCAATAGGACTAGCGGTATGCCGGGGACACGACCGGCTCCGGCTGCGCGGTGGAGCGCCGCATGATGGTGATGTACACCAGGGCGAACAGCGCGATGACCGCGATACCCACGCCCACCAGGGCTGGCACGCCATAGGTGAGGTAGAGCGTGAACGGCAGCGCCAGCAGGTAGCTGGTCAGGTGCGCACCGACGTCGATGGATGCGATCTGCACGGCGCCTTCCGGGAAGGCGAACTTGGCGTCGCGCGCCATCTGAGTCACCAGCGGCGCCAGGTTGGTCGCGATCATCAACATGCCGGCGAGGAAGATGGTGCCGTTGATGACGCCGCGGACGATGTTACCGCGCGACCAGCCGACGGCCCAGATCGCGTAGAACGGGAGGATGGCCAGGTCGGCGAAGGGCAGCATGCGGTTCAAGCCGACGAAGTTGAGAAGGATTGCCAAGACCAGGGCGATGGGGACCATGATCAGGCCCGTGGCGATGCAGGCCGGGTGGCCGATGGCGATGGCGGCATCCAGGCCGATGTAGATCTGGCGGCCGGGGAAGCGCTTGGTGATGAACTCACGTGCGCCATCCGACAGGGGCAGCAGGCCTTCCATCAGGATGCGAACCATGCGGGGCAGGACCATCATGACGGCCCCGAGGCTGATGGCGGTGTTCAGGATGAGCTTGAAGGCATCCGCTGCGGTCATGGCGGCATTGGTCGTGGGATCTATGATCGCCTTGCCGAAGAAGACCGGCGCGAAGCCGAGCAGAGCGATAATCAGACCCAACACCGTGCCGACCACCAGGGACTCGCCCAGCACCCCATACTTCTCCTGGATGGTGCCGGGATCCGCGTGCCAATCGCGGACGCCGGGGATGCGGTCCACGACCTTGTCGACAACATAGCTGACAGGGGCCCAGGCGACGGTCTCATTGTGGGGTAGCGACACGCCGGGCAGTTCGTAGAACTCCTCGACCACTGGGGCGGTCCAGTCGGCGAGCTTGAGGGTCACGACCATGGACAGCAGAGACACCAGCACGCCAACGGCGATACCACCCGCCGTGCCAAGGGCGCCACGCATGGCGACGTTGACGAAGGCCGCGGTGAAGACGAAGTGCCAGTAATTCCACATATCGATGTCGGCGGTCTTGGTCCAGTTCAAGGCAAGCATGGCGATGTTGAGCAGAATGCCAAGCACGAAGACCCAGGGCACAACAGCGGCGGTGCCGAACGAGATCGCTGCGCCGACAGGCCAGCCGACGTCGACAACGTCGAGGCGGACACCCAGGTTCTCCACCATGGCCTTGGTCGCCGGACTGAGGGTGCTGACGAGGAGGCCGACAACCAGGTTGATGGCGATGAAACCGACGCCGATGGTCAGGGCAGCGCGGAAAGCCTTAGCAACACTGATGCCGAGTACGAGCGCCAGCACGAAGACAATAATCGGCATCATCACTGACGGTCCCAATCCTAGCAGGTACTGGATGGCGTCAAACGGGGACATATATTCCTCCTACCGTCGAGGGGTGCGCGGCCAGAGCGCACAAGGAATGGATGAGTATTCAGTTGTCTTACGGTGTATCCTGCAAGAGGGCCACCAGGTCGTTGATGATCTTCTCTTGCCCGATACCCGTCAGGAAGGGCACCCCGCTGAAGACGGGTACACCCAGGTCCTTGCGCACCGGCGTGGTGGCGACGATGGCGTGGGGCTTGAACTGGGCCACCTTCGCCGGCACTTCCATCGAGTGGCACTGAGTGGTCACGACGTTGATGCCGCGCGCCTTGAGCGCTTGCGTCACCTTCTCCGTCGCGACAGTTGCGGTTGCGATCCCCGTCCCGCAGGCGATAATGATTCGTTTTGGCTCTGCCATTGGCCCTCCTGTAGATAATGTCTGTCTGCACTACATATCGCGCAGATGAACAACCGACTTCAAACTGTCGCCAGGGTTCGCGGTGAGCGCCACCGCGGCGGCAGCTTGTTCCAAAGGGAAGCAGTGGGTGATGAGCCGCTCGGCGTCAATCACCCCAGAGTGGATCAAGCGCAGCGCCTCGCGGGTGTCGCTCGGCGCGGCAGAGTAGGAACCAGTCAGGATCCACTCGTAGAACATGAAATCGCTGGGATCAATCTCGATGGTCTGGCCGCGCTGGGGAGGGGCGTAGACCACGATGGAAGCGCCGCGCTCGGCCAGGGCGAAGGCCTGGCGGATAACGTTGATGTTCGCCGCAGCGATGAAGACCACGTCGGCCTTGCGGCCCTGCTCGTTGACGAGTTGGGCGACAGGGTCGTCCTCGCGCGGGTCAAAGGCGGCATCCGCTTGCATCGCCAGGGCCTGCGCCCGTCGGAAGGGGATGAAGTCGTACACCACGACATTCGCCGCGCCGTAGTGCTTCGCCAGGCGGGTCAGCAGCAAGCCGCTGAAGCCCGCGCCGATGATGGCGACGTTTGTCTCGTAGGTGATGCGGACCCGCTTGAGCGCGCGCAGGGCGCACCCCACTGGCTCTATGAGCGTCGCCTGGTCCCACGTCATGTCGTCGGGCAGTCGCAGGACATCTCCAGCGACCTGGGGGGCGGGGACGCGGACGTACTCGGCCAGACCTGCCGGGTCGAGGTGGGTGTTGCGGTACTGGGGGCACTGCGTCTCCCGCCCGCTCCGACACAGATAGCACTCGCCGCACGGGACGTGGTGGTGAACGAAGACGCGGTCACCCACTTTGAACTGACTCACCCCTTCCCCCACGGCGACAACCACGCCCGCTGGTTCGTGACCAATAAAAAGGGGGGCGCGGGGACGCATGTACCACTCCATCACGTCACTGCCGCACACCCCACATGCCACGACCTGGACAAGCAACTCACCGGCGCCAATCGTGGGAACCGCTACATCCACGACACGCACATCACTATTGGTCCAATATTGAACGGCCTTCATTGCCGCCTCCAACCACTAAATCAAGTGTGTCTGACAGGGACACACGCTTCGCCTTTCTGTATCAGCGCACCGCTGGCACGATACAGAGGAAGCCCATGGGCTCGTCGCCGAGGCAAAACAGCTGATGGATTTCATTGCCGGGGATGTAGAGGACGTCCCCGTAGCCTAGCTCAGTCTCGGTGTCTCCTACCCGTACCCTTGCCTGCCCCCGCAGGATCATCACACCATGGTCATGGGCGTGCTGATCGAGGCTCGTGTAACCGCCGGGCTGCACCTCAAAGTAGCGCAAGTGGAAGTTGGGCGAGCCTTCGTCCTGACCGATCAGGATGCGGCGCGTGGCCTGCCGCACGGTAGCGCCATCATAAGCACGGACTGCTACACCCTCCCAGTTGAGGTTGGCCCCAGCGCCTGTCATTCGATGCACAATAGCCATACTATACCATCCTCTGCGCCGTCTGTTGGTGGAGCTTCCTCTACGCTGTAGCGTAAGAAGAACTACCTAGTGGCGACGGCTTCCGCTGGCGCGAACCAGGTCTGGAACGTCTGATACAACGCTTCGTTGTCACGCGCCGCCATCACCTTGTCGAGGAAGCCAGGCCGCTGAATCATATCGGCAAGAGTCGCCAACGCTTCAACATGCGCGCTGCCCGCCTCGAGGGCCAGCATCATCACTACTGTCACCGGAATCGTAACCTCGCCGAAGCCCATTTCCAGGAAGCCGACTGGCTCGCGCAGAGTCAGCACGGCAATGCCGGGCTTGAGCACGCCCTGGTCGGTGTGCGGCAAGGCCACCCCGACTGGCTCAATCGGCAGCCCCGTTGGAAAGACGACCTCGCGCTCGACGGCGGCGTCGGCGAAGTGAGCTGTTACCACGCCGGCTGCTTCGAGCAGCGAAGCAGCGTAGCGAATGGCGACGACTCGATCCGCGCATGCCACATCCGCCGCCACACAGCGCGGATCAAGAAGCTCGGTAAATGAACTCATGGACTAACTCCTTGCTGAGCAGCGATTTGAGGCTCAGAGGCCAGCGAGTCGGCGAGCCGCAAGACCTCACGAGCCGTGTCATCATCCGTTACCAGGACGTCGATGAGTTGGCCCCGCAGTGCGCCAAGAATGGCCGTAGCCTTGCGAATCCCGCGCGCCACGCCCACGACTTCGGGCACCACGCGCAGGTCGGCCATCGAGAGGCCGACCACGCGACGATTGATGTCGATGTCGAGTTCGTATCCTTCAATGTCAAAGTGACGAGCGCACACATCGCCGACCGCGCCTGTAGCGGCGACCGCATTCAGCTCGTCTGGCGTCAAGTAGCCCGCCCGCAGCAGGCTCGACACCGTGGCGTCGGTGGAACCGATCCCCACGACGGCTATATCTGATTGGCGAGCCAGGGCGAGGGTCTCTATGACGCTGGGTTGGGAGAGGAGCGACTCGCACAGCGCCTGGGTCGGAACGATCAACGGCGCGTTGAGATAACGATATTCGGCGCCTAGCTTCATCGCCGCCAGTCGTGCGACCTCGGGGCCATCAATGGAGAGGTTGCCACTGCTGACCGCGCCAATGAATTGCACGACGCGCAGGCTCGGCAGGATGTGCCGCCGCAGAGCCTCGACCGTCTCGAACACGCCCGTGCCCCAGGACAGACCGAGGATCAAGTCCGGCCGCAGCCGGCTCTCCAGGTGGGCCGCGGCGAGAGACGCAATACGCTGTAGTTTTCGCTCGGAGGGAACGGTACGGCTACGGAGGATGTAGACGGAAGCGAGACCAAAGCGCTGACTAAAGATGGTTTCCAGCGCTGCGTCGCGGTGAGTCGGGTAGTTGACGCGAATCTCGACGGCCCCAACCTCGCGCGCTTCGTCTAGCATCCGCGAGACACTCGACCGGGACGTGCCAATCTCTTTGGCGATCTCAGCCTGAGTCCGCCTTTGCTGATAATACAGCTCGGCAACGTAGGCCAGTAGCTCAGTCCGATCGTCCATGAGTGAGAGCATATCAGCCACCCGGTATCATTGCACAGATGTGCAGTCTTGGGCAAATGTGCAAAACCAGTGTACCACAATATACGGATGTTGTCAAGAGGCTAGCGACGCTCTTTTGCACACGCATTCAGCTCTAGGGAAACGTGCAAGGGCAAGGAGCAGTGGGAAGTGGGAAGCTAGGCAGTCATGGTATACTTGGACGGGGCGCGGGCTGGGAAAGTCGTGAAAGGAGCCGATACCATGGCGATTAAGCAGGGGTGGCAGGGGCGAGTGTTCGAGGACTTCGAGGTGGGGGATGTGTATCCTCATCCGCTGGGACGGACGGTCACGCAAAACGATAACATAACCTTCACTCTGATGACGGTCAACCCCAACCCGATCCATTTCGACGCTTATTACTCGGCGCAGACAGAGTGGGGGAAGCCACTGGTGGACTCGACGTTTACGCTGGCGTTGGTCACCGGGCTGTCGGTGATGGACATGTCGATGAACGCCGTCAATCTGGGCTGGGACGAGGTGCGGTTGCCCGCGCCGGTGTTCGAGGGCGACACGATCTACGCGCGCAGCGAGGTGCTGGAGACGCGCGAGTCGCGCTCGCGGCCCGAGCAGGGGATTGTAAAGTTCAGGACGATGGGGTTCAATCAGGAGGGGACCGTCGTCATCTCGTTCATCCGAACCATCATGGTCTACAAGCGCGGCCACGAGCGCCTGATGCAGCAGCCGGAGCCTAAGCTCTAGCTGTGGACGACCAGCTAGGGATGGTGAACGTTGGCTCGGCGTTGCTCCGCGCTCTTGGCTGGCGGACCGAGCGTACGCCGGTGGGTGTCGACGGGCGTTGCCCCAGCATGCCGGCGCGGCTAGGGAGCGGGACGGTCGCAGCGGATGAGCTGGCGGCCGCGCACGTAGTAGGTGTACTCTTGGCTGCCGACGCGGAGCACAATCTCGGTGGCGTTGACGAGGCCGGGCAGCGTGACCTGGGGCTGCTGGGCGTCGCGTGGCGTGCAGCGCAGGGCGTCGATGGGGACCGGCTCGCGGGTGATGCTGACCACGTCCACGGCCGCGCTTGGGATGCTGAGGCGCTGCGCCAGGTCAAGACGCGCCTGCTCCGTCATGGCGCCGGGCGGAGTTGACGGTTGAAGGGTGAAGGGTGGAGGCGTCGTGATGGTCGCGGCGCTGGACGGCGGTCGGCGGTCAGCGGTCGGCGTGGCGGTGGGCGTGGCGGTGGAGGCACAGGCGGCCACGGTGAGGCCCAGCACGGCCAGCGTGCTCACGATGCTTGTCTTTGTCAGTCGACGTGGGATCATACTTAATACTCTCGTATGAGACGCGTCGTGCATCTGATAGGTTCCATTGCCCGCGGCGGAAATCAACGAAGGAGCGGGTCCATGCGACCCGCTCCTTGTTTTCATCATAGAGGGCACGGAGTCAATCGTCAATTGCTCCACGCTCTCCGTGTCCCTCACGATGAGGGAATCTGTGTCTGTCGTCACGCCGTCTGGATGGCGGCGGCGTCGTGGAGGCTGAGGTCCTCGATGCTCTGCTGGCGCATCAGATACTTTTGCACCTTACCTGTGACAGTCATCGGGAAGGCGTCCACGAACTTGACATAGCGTGGGATCTTGAAGTGGGCGATCTGGCCACGGCAGAAGTCGCGGATCTCGTCGGGTGTGGCTACCACGCCCTCGCGCAGCTTCACCCAGGCCATGATCTCTTCGCCGTACTTCGGGTCGGGGATGCCCACCACCTGGACGTCGGCGATCTTGGGATGCTTGTAGAGGAACTCCTCAATCTCGCGCGGGTAGACATTCTCGCCGCCGCGAATAATCATGTCCTTGATGCGGCCGACAATATTGACATAGCCCTCGTCGTCCATCACCGCCAGGTCGCCCGTGTGCATCCAGCGAGCGGTGTCGATGGCGTGGCGCGTGCCTTCCTCGTTGTTCCAGTAGCCCAGCATGATGCTGTAGCCGCGCGTGCATAGCTCGCCCGTTGCGCCAACCGGCAGTACCGCGCCCGTCGCGGGGTCGATGATCTTGACCTCGACGTGGGGGTGAACCTGGCCGACGGTCCCGACCTGCTTGTCGAGGGGTGTGCCCACGCGCGTCTGGAAGCTGACCGGGCTGGTCTCGGTCATGCCGTAAGCGATCTCGACGTCGCGCATGTTCATCAAGGTCTTGACCTTCTTCATCACCTCGACCGGGCAGGGCGCGCCGGCCATGATGCCGGTGCGGAGCGTGCTCAGGTCGTAGTCGGCGAAGCGCGGGTGGTCTAGCTCGGCGATGAACATGGTCGGCACGCCGTAGACGGCGGTGGCGCGTTCTTCCTGTACCGTCTGGAGGACGGCCTTGGGGTCGAAGGCCTCGCTGGGGTAGATCATGGTGGCGCCGTGGCTGACGCAGCCCAGGTTGCCCATGACCATGCCGAAGCAGTGATACAGCGGCACCGGGATGACCAGGCGGTCCTGGTCGGTGAAGCGCATCATCTCGGCCACGAAGTAGCCGTTGTTGAGGATGTTGTGGTGGCTGAGGGTCGCGCCCTTGGGGTAGCCTGTCGTGCCGCTGGTGTACTGGATGTTGATGGGGTCGTCGAACTGCTGCTGGCCCTGGCGCTCGGCCAGTTCCTCCTCGGTGACGATGGCGGCGCGGTCGAGGACGTCCTGCCAGGTGAACATGCCCGCGCTCGGCTCAGTGCCCAGCCGAACGACGGCGCGCAGGTCGGGCAGCCGCTCGGCGTCGAGTTGGCCGGGGGCGGCCTCGCGCAGCTCCGGGGCCAGGGTGTAGAGCATGGCGGTGTAGTCGGCGGTCTTGAAGACGGGCGACATGACCAGCATGCGGCAGCCCGACTGGCGCAGGGCGTATTCTAGCTCGTGGAGGCGATAGCTGGGGTTGATGTTGACGAGAATCGCCCCAATCTTGCTGGTGGCGAACTGGGTGATGGTCCACTCCGCCACGTTGGGGGCCCAGATGCCGACGCGCTCGCCCTTGGTGATGCCGAGGGCCATCAGGCCGCGCGCGCACTGGTTGACCACCGCCTGGAGTTGGCGGTAGGTGTAGCGCAGGTTCTGGTGACGGGAGACGAGGGCTTCGTTGTCGGGATACTGGGCGACGATCTGATCGAACAGGTCACCAATGGTGATCCCCAGCAGGGGCTTGTCGCTGGTACCGCTGGTGTAGCTCCAGACTTGCCGTGGCATAGCGTCCTCCTGGCAGACCTGGGCCTGCCGTGTGCCGAGCGCGAAACCTGGATATGGGAAGGACGCAATAGTAACAAATTGGGGCAAGCCTGTCAAGCGTTCAGGCGAGCGCTCTCTCGTCGCCGTCAGCGCGTGTAATGGTCAGTCTCATCATCCCTATGGCTGATTGACAATGGGGGGTTCCATGATACACTGATAGTCTGGTTGCCCGAACGTCGGGCTGCTGCAGACAACTCACCCATGGAGGTGTAGATGATCGTCGTCCGTCAGGTCTTTCAGACAAAGTTCGGCTTGTCAGGGCCTATGGCGCTCGCGTTCAAGGATAGCGCGTCGTGGACACGCGACATCTTGGGGGGCCACGCCGCGAATGTTCGGGTGCGAATCCTCACCGATCTCAGCGGCCCATTCAACACGGTAGTCCAGGAAATAGAGGTGGATAGCCTGGCGCAGTGGGAGCAAAGCCGCGTCCGCCTCTTCTCGGACCCGCGTTGGCACGAAATGCAGGCCCGCATGCAGGCTACCATGCCGGACGCGCTGGTGTCGGGCAGCCTGGAGTTCTACGCCGTCGAGTACGACGGCTAACAGCGACCGACCGGGGCAACGGGGGCCGAGTCTACGGACTCGGCCCCCGTTGCATTGATAGCCTCTACGCGGCCTCTTCGCGTTAAGCGCACAGCTATACTGCTCGTACGGCGAAATCAGCCTCGCTCCGACCGAGGTCGGGCCTGATGGGCGCTCCGCGCCGGGCGTCCGCCTGCGCGGACGCGCTCTTGGCCCGCCTCAAGGCGTCGCGTAGGCCAACGCTCGGTTGCTGGCCCGCCAGCCGCCACTTCCAGCCGCCGGCGCGCTGCGGGTTTCACCTGGGATGAGTTTAGTCCCGCGGGAGACGCGTCGAGAGCTGCTCAATAGTTGCCTCCGTCTCACCGACTAGACGAGCTACCAGATCGGCGGCGGATTGGCGGCGGGCCAGGCGCACGCCCTGGCCCGCCCACAGCGACAGGAACTCCGGGCGGCCCTGCTGGGCGGCGGCGCTGCGCAGGGGACGCGTCAGCGCGTTCTGCGCAGGGTAGGGCAGGACGGCGTCGGGAGAATTCTCGACCTCGGTCATGAAGCGGTTGACGATGCCCCGCGCCGGGCGGCCGGAGAACGCCCGCGTCACGCGCGTCGCGTCCTCGCGGGCGGCCAGGATGGCCTGCTTGTACACAGCCGGGATGCCTGCCTCGTGGCACGTCAGGAAGGCTGTCCCCATCTGCACCGCGCTCGCGCCCAGCGCCAGCGCCGCGGCGATCCCTCGCCCGTCCATGATGCCGCCGGACGCGACGACCGGGACGCTCACAGCGTCAACGACTTGCGGCACGAGGGCCAGCGTCCCGATCATTGCCGTCATAAAGTCGGTGGCGAACGTGCCGCGGTGCGCGCCCGCCTCGCTCCCCTGCGCCACGACGGCGTCTACGCCCGCCTGCTCCAACAGCACGGCCTCCTCGACTGTCGTCGCCGTCCCTATCAGGAACAGACTGCGCCCCTTGGCCTCAGCGATGGCGTCGGGCGGCAGGATGCCGAAGGTGAAGCTCAACACCGTCGCGCCGGTGTCGAGGGCGGCGGCGAACTGCTCGGCGAAGGGGGCGCCGGTGGCGGTGGGTAGGGTGGGCGCAGGCAGGCCTAGCTCGGCGTGATAGGCGGCCAGGCGAGTAACGGCCGGTTGCGGGTCATCGGGCAGGGTAGGCGGTGGGAGGGGGGCAAAGAGGTTGACGCCAAAGGGCCGCTGGGTGCGCGCTCGCACCGCTGCGCCCGCCTCGCGGGTCTGGGCGGGGAGCAGGTAGGCGACGCCAAGGAAGCCCAGCCCGCCCGCCTCCGAGACGGCGGCGACGAGTTCCGGCGTCGTGGCCCCACCGGCCATGGGGGCCTGGATGATAGGGTAATTCAGACTCAGCCGCTGCGTCAAAGCCGTCTGGAGCCCCATTCGATACCTCGTTTCCTGCCTCGTCCTCAAGTGCGGGAAGGTTGGTTGCCTCTCTCCTCTCCCCTCGTGGGCGAGGGGCAGGGGTGAGAGGATACTATGCCGGTCGAATCTCCAGGAAGGTGCGCTGCCCCCCGCGCAACCGCCCGGCCAGCATAA
>CAZLBQ010000062.1:0-17402 GCA_964557745.1 uncultured Anaerolineales bacterium | reverse complement strand
CATCAGCGACGCGAAGGGCACTATCTGCGCTACCTTCCCCGGTCCCTGAGCCTGTTCGGCGGCTCGACGGTCCAACTGCATAACCAACCACAAGGGCGCACACTGTGCGCCCTTGTGGTCTTCCAGTCTCCGCTATACGCCGACCCGTCCGCCGTCGGCTATCCCTTGACGACCCCGTAACCGACGATCTTGTTCTTGGCGTTGATGCCCGCCTGCTGCCAGACGCCGCTCTCGTTGCGCCGGTAGGTGTACGTCGTCGTCTGGACGTTGTTGGCCTTGTTGTACGGGTCGCCCTTGAACCCGCCCAGCGCCTCCAGCGTGGTGACAGTCGCCGTGTCGGCGTTGACTTCGACCTGCTGGACGATACCCTCATGGCTGGCCTCGCGGTACGGCTGGCGCTGGATGAAGATCACCCAGCCCGCCTCGGGTAGGGTCTCGGCGGGCTTGAACTCCCGCTGCCGCGTGTTCACCATCTTTGCCACGGGCGTCCCCTTGAACCAGCTCAGGTGCGTGCCCACCCAGCGCACCGTCCCCGCGTCGAGGTAGTTGCCGACGATGGGCACCCCCGCGCTGTGGGTCGCGTAGTTGACGACGTCGGTGCAGACGTAGAAGCCCTGCTTGGGGCCGTCACGCAGGTTGCCGTAAGCGTACTTGCCGACCAGATCCGCCGCGCCCGCGATGATACGGCTCGCCAGGGGCTGCGGCTGAGGACTGGCGGCGACCGTCGTCTCGCGCTTCGCCGCGACCGGCTGCGCTCCCAGCGCCGCGCCTGCGCCCGCCACCGGCGGCTGGTCACTTCTCACGGGTCGTTGGTCATTTGTCTTTGGTCCTTCGTCGGACGTCTTCCCCACTTCAACGCGCATCGTCGCCGTGTCGCCCACGACCCGCATGCGGAAGATGACGGGGGTGTTACCCTGGTTAGTGATCTGCAAGTTCTGGCGCGGGTCACCGGACAGGATGCTGACCGCCGAGATGTCCTCCAAACCAGGGATGGTGGGATGCTTCACGCCGTTCCAGACCTTGAGTTGGTCAACGCCCTTCGCCGCCGCCTTGAACAAGGTCGCCACCTGGCACGCACCGACACCGGGGGCGGTACTGCCGCCGACGAGCGGGCCCGACGCATAGCCCTGCTGAGACGAGAAGGGGCCGAAGGTCTTGACGTAGTCGAGCTTCTCACCCGGCTGAATCACAATCACGGCTTCCACGTCCGCCGCCTGGAGCTTGGCCCAGTCCACCTTGCCGCTCGCCGCCTTGAACTCGTCCAGACGACCGGCGGCGCGCGCCGCGAACAGGCGGATGTTGTTCTGGATGGACTGGTTGGACGTCTTGACCTGGGCCGACAGACGAATCATGCGCTCGTTCACGGCCTGCCCGGTCGGCGCCTCATGGCTCGGCTGGACGGACTGGGGCGCGCCTCCGCCGTTCCCTCCTGTCGGCTTGATGTCCGAGACCTGCTTCATGCCCAGCGCCGACGCCTTCGCCGCCTTCACCGCGCGCAGCGACGGGTCCGCCTGCTGGACGGCCAGGCGGGTGGGTCCGACTACCGCCGCGTTCAGGGCATCCTCTAATGGGACAACAGGCGCGGCGGGGGCAGCCGGCTGGCGCGGCGCGACCGGCGCGGGCTTCGCCGCTTGCTGGTCGGGTTGCGGTAGGACCGGCGCCGGGGACGACGGCGCAGGGGCGGGGGCAGGAGACGGGGCCGGCGCGGCGGGAGCGTTGCCGCCGCTCACCCGCGTTTGGAACCACTGCCGCGCCTGGGCCAGCTTCGCATCCAGGCCCGGCTGGTTCGGGTCGAGGTCGCCCTTGAAGATGTCGCGCGCGGCTTGATTGACGAGCGGCCGCGCCGCCGTGTTGAGCGCGATGTGGCGCGGGTTGGTGCGCTCCAGCGCCTCGCGCGCCATCTGCGCTAGTTGGGCATCCACCCGCCCCGCCAGCTCGGCCTCCATCGCTTGCGAGTCGTTGTGATGGCGCTGCATCAGATCCGTCAGCGCCGCCTTGTCGAGGAACGTCGCCAGGGTGCGGGCGGCGGCGAGCTGCGCCGCCTGGGCCTCCTTGTTGACAAAGAACGGCCACGCGTCGGGCTGGCGCGCCCCGACCTTGAGCCACTCGTCGGTCATGCGGTCCACCAGAGCCTGCGCCGTCTGGGCCGGGTCGGCCTTGCCGACCGACAGATCGCCGAGCTTGTCGCCGTTCGCCTTGAGCGCGTTGTCGAGCGCCTGGGAGGTCAACGCCGCGCCGAACGTGCGGTCGTAGGCGACAAACAACTCCTGGCGCAAGGCGCGCTGACGCGCCTCGGTCGGCAGCAGATCGAAGGCGTTGGTGGGCAGAGCCCGAGCAACCTTCTCGGCGTTCGCGCCGTAGTCGCCGACCGTCCAGGCGCAGCCCGCGCACTGGCGGACGTTGGGGTTCGTGCCGCCCGAGTTGTAGATCATGGCCGCGTCGCGCAGCGTCTTGTAGTTGGCGGCGCTCCACTGCTGCGGGTTGGCCGGGAAGCGGTCGCTGCGGACACCGTTCTTGTAGAGACCGCGCGCCGTGGCGACGACGTTGTTGATGAGATACATGATGTCGGCGTCGGACGACTGGAGCGCATCCAGCCCCACCTCGTGGCGCAGGTAGCGCTGCCACTCGGACCGCAAGCCCCAGTGGAAGCCGTTGCCGCCACCCTGGACGATCTCGGCGAAGTTCTTAGACGGCGCAGCCGAGCGCGATCCACTCCCCCAACCGTTCCAGTAGCCGGGCGTAATCTGGCCGGGACCACGCGCCGCCGCGAACGAGACGGCGTTCTCGAAGGGACGATAGCCCTTGCCCACGATCTCCGTGTTGTGGATGGCGAGGACCGCCTGCCAGGGGACGCCGATGAACGTCGCGCCCCAGTAGACGGACGTGAGGTAGAACTCGCGCAGGTCTTCGGGCATCGACTCGAGCGTCGGGTAGAGCTTCTGGCCGTACTTGGCGCGCAATTGCGCTTCATAGGCCTTGTACTGGTCCCAGTCGGCCAGGTAGGACGGCATCTCGATGTAGTCAGGGAAGCTGCCGACCGTCGCCGTCTGACCGCCGACGATGGATGACGGGGCGGTGGCGGCGCTGGGACGTTGCGGGGCGGGCGCGGCCTGGCTGCCCTGGCTCGGCTGCGGTGCGCTCTTGTTCGCGTTCCCCTGGGCCGTCGCGCCGTTCGCCGCCTGCGCCGGCGTCGGTCGGGCCTCGAACACACTCTCGGCCTGGAGCCGAGACGGCGGCTGCGGGACGAAGAGAACCTGGCCGACGAAGACATTACCATTCAAGAGGGTCAGCGCCTCGGCCGGTACCTCATAGCGGGCGGCGATGGCGTCGGCCGTCTCGCCCTCGACGACGCGGTGGGCCGTGCCGGGCAGCAACACGTTCGTCCCGGCGGGCAGCGTCTTGCCTACCTCCGACGAACCGTTGTACTCGGCCAGCGCGCCTGCGGGCAGCCCCAACTTGCCGGCCAGCCGGGCGTAGGTCGTGGCTTCGGTGAGGGTATGGTGCAGCCGCACTTGGCGCAGACGCGGCTGGGGCGCTTCGGGGGCCTGGGTACGCGCCGACTGGGTCGGTGCGGCGCTGCCCCCGATGAGGGCCGCCGCCGTGAATGGGCGGTCGCCGGCCGTCTCAAACGCGATGGCCGCTGTCGTCATCGTCTCACCGCTAAGCAGTTCGCCGCGCCCGACAGGTGTCAACAGGAAGCCCGCCGCACCCGGCTTGAGCATGGGTTGGCCGAGAGCGTTGCGCGTGACCAGGGTCGGGTTGAGCCGCGCCAGGGCCTCGACATCAACGTCGAAGGTCTGCGCCGTGTCCTCTAGCGACCGCACCACCGACATGGGCAGCAGCGTCGCCGGGACGACGAGGGTACGGCCGGCCGGGAGTGTCGTCGCGTTGGCCGGAATCTGGGCCAGGCCGTCCAGGTTCTCGGTGGTCAGGAAGCGGCGCGCCTCCTTGCTCTGGAAGCCGAAGTAGGTAGCGAATTGGTCGAAGGTGTACTTGCCCGTCGTGGTGAGCGTGACACGCAGTTGCGGCACGGGTAACTCGACCGCCGGCGACGCGTCGACCGAGTAGTGCCAGGTGGCGAACTCGGGCGCGGGCGCCGCCCAGGGCGTCGTGACCTTCGCCAGCCGGCTCGCCATCGTGGGGAAGACGGCTTTGGCGACATCGGCCGGGTTGGCGATGCGTTCCGGGGCGACGGCGGCGTAGTTGACGCCGGCCGCGCCGAGGACGACCGGCGCGATGCTGGCCGCCTGAGCCGACGCAGCCCACAAGTTCGGGCGCGGCGTGTCGTCGTCCTGGGCGCGCCACTCCTCCAGCCACGTCGTCGTCTCCACCGACAACGGCTCGCCCAGGTTGGCGGCGCGGTCGGCGTAGGCGGCGAAGAGGGCGAGCGCGACAGCCGACTGAGCCTCAACAGCGTTCGGACCGAGCCGCTCGTAGAGCAGCGCCTCGACGCGGTCGACCGCCGCCGCCAGGAGTTGTAGCCACTCGACGGTCTGGCCCTCGTAGTCCCAGCGCAGTTGGGGATCCAGGGGCGCGCCTGACGTGTGCGCGACCTGGGCGATCTGCCCGAAGACAAGGCGGCGCACTTCAAGCCGCAGCGACAGCGCCTCGAGGGCAGCCTTGGCCGACCAGAGGTCGCCGGCGGGGGGCAGCGTCCAGTCGTTGAACAGATCGATGAGCAGGCGCAGCGTGTCGTTCGGATGAGTCGCTCCCCGCCGCATCTCGTCCAGCGCTGCGTTCAAGTCCTCTACCAGGACATCGTCGTCCAGCAAGCGGCCTAGCGTGCCGCGTTCATTCAGATAGGTGGCCTGACGCTGGAGCAGCGCGCCATCGTCGAAGATGGCCTGGACCAGGCTCCGCCCGACCGGCGAAGCCTGGCGCACCAGGTCGCAAATCTCTTCCACGTCGGGCGACAGATGGCGCGGCGGCAGGGGCAGCCGCAGGCCGCCCTCCACCCGCACCGCCGTCAGCAGGGCGCGGAACTTGAGAGGGACCTTCTCTCCCGTCGCCGCCCGCGCGATCTTCTGGCGTCGGCCGCGCGCCGTGCGTGAGCCAAACAATCCCGTTCGCTTGAGGGGCATGGTTCTATCCTTCACATTCTATCGCTCACGGCCCCATCTTACGGAGCCACTTTCCCAATCTCTAGCCCAGGCGCGTTGATGCGGAGATCCACCGCCTCAGTACGAACGGCCTCGCCTCCCAACTTGCCCTCCCGCCCCACCGGCAAGAGCCACACCCCCCCCTTCGGGTCGGGGTTCAGGCGGCGGATGCCGTCGGCCTGCGTCCCAAACTCGCGGGCCAGCGCCGCCGGGTCGCCACTGTTGGCGGTGACGGCCGGGATGTGAAGCACAATACCGGCGGGCAGCGGAGTCGAGAAGGCTTTGCCCTTGGGCAGCCGGTTCTGGAGGTCGCGGATGAGGCCGGCGTTGTACCAGATAAAATAGCTCGTCGCCTGCTCGTCGGTCAGGCCAAAGTAGGCCATGACATCGTCCAGCGTGTAGCCCCCCGTGGTGCGAACGGCGACATCGACTGCTGCGCCAGCGGGGAGATTCAGCCTCCCCGGCAGGGCGGTGGCGACGGACGCCGCCGCGTTGAGCCGCGTCGGGCCGATCATCGGCTGCGTGGCCGCGGCGAGCAAGAGGACGAGGGCCAACAGCACCAGGGTCAGGCGGGCGGCGACGTGGGCGCGCAGGAAGGCGTAGCCATGCGCCAGCCCCTCGCCTAGCAAGCGCAGCAGGCCCAGCAGCGCGACACCCAGCGCTCCGCCGACGTCCACCAGTCCTCTCCCCAGCCGCTGCGCCAGGTGCGCTGCGCCGTCCGAGACGACTTCCGAGACTTCCACGGCTTCGTTGACGACCACTGTGCCCAGCGCCGTCTCGCGCACCAGCAGTGGCCGTCCCATCGCCCGCGAGCGGTCGGCGAAGGCCTTGACGAGGGCGGCCGAGACGTCGTTCGGCTCATAGCTCTCGTCGGCGGCGAGTTCGCGCAAGGCGTCGTCCGCCCCCGCGCACGCCAGCTCGAGCTGGCCCAGGAAGGCCACCCCTTGCCGCTCGTAGCGCCGCTCGACCACACTGCCTAGCTCCGCCGTCAGCCCTTCGTGCGTGGCAATTGCCCGGCTGACGGCCCGCCGCAAGGCCATGACCAGGGTCACGCCTTCGGTAATGCGCTCGGCGTCCGCCAGGTTCGTGGGCTGGACCAAGCGCTCGGGCGCGGGCAGGCCCTGGACAACGGCGTTGAGGACAAAGGCCGAGTCGGCATCGCCCACGCGGAACTGGTCGAGGGCCACGACAACACTGCGCGCGTCGGACGCCCCCGCCATGCCAAGTTCGGAGTAGAAGTCATCGACACGGTCGGCGAGGGTCACGATGGCGCGGCCGAGCTTCGAGTCGGACTGGGCCTTGCCAAGCACGACATCGACGAGGCTGAGGCTGCCCGCGTTGCCGTCGCGGACAAGGCGGACGAACTCACGTCCGCGAGGCGGCAAGGAGCCGGGCCGAGGCAGCGTGACGCCGCCATTGGCGCGGGCCCAGATCATGAGGGCGCGGAAGGAGCCGGTCGAAGGTTGCTCAACGGTAAAACGCACCGGTTCGAATTGAGGTCCAACTTGAGGTAAAGTGTCAGTGCGCTGCATATCTGTCATCCCCCTCCGGGGACATGAGTCGCGGCGTGACCGGATGGCTCGCCGCGACGTTTTCCACTATTCTTAGAACAGTCGTTCTGTACTTATCTATTTTACCAGAACACTTGTTCGATGTCAAGGGTCTTGCGTGCAAAAACGTGCCGTTTTTCCTCCACGAATCGTTCTTTTTTCAGAACACAGTAATTATAATAGAAAACCCCCGGCGAGACAAACCGGGCGCAGGGTGTCTGCTATTGAAAACGCGGACTTGCAATTTGAAAACAGGTATGATATAATGGCCTTAACAAGGCCAGCCTGGGAGGAGAGGACTATGACGTTAGGCCAACGCGTGCGCATGCGGCGCGAGGAGAAGGGCATGAGCTTGTCGGCCCTGGCCCGCGCGGCGAAAGTATCCAAAGGCTACCTCAGCCAGATTGAGAACGACTCGGCGCCCCGTCCGTCCGGGGAAACGCTGTTCAAGATGGCGTCCACCCTCGGCACGACGGTTGCTGACTTGCTGGGGCGCGAGATCGAGCCGACCGAGCGTGCCATCTCGCCCATCCTGCTGGACTTCGCACGGCAGGCGCAACTGCCGGAGGCCGATGTCCAGATGCTGGCCGGTATCCGCTATCGCGGCGAGCAGCCGCGCAGCGTGGACGACTGGCGCTACCTGTACGAGAGCATTCGACGCACGATTCGAGGTGGGGAGGGGGATGAGTAGGTCGCGCCCGCACCGCGGGTGGGAGAGTGATGCTGCCCGCGCCCTGACGCATGTCACAGGCGTGAGCGATCCGGTCGCGGCGATGATCGCCTGCGCCGATGGGCTGCTGGACGAAGCGGGGGTGGCTGGGCCGCCCACACCGTTACCGATTCTCGCGTCATTCCAGGGCATCCGCGACATCGAGCGCGTGGCGATGAAGCCGTCGGGGCGGCTGATTCCCCGCGCGGGCGGGCACCTCATCCAGGTCAACAAGGCCGACAGCGTCCCACGCCAGAACTTCACCATCGCCCACGAGATCGCCCATACCTTCTTCCCCTCCTACCAGGCCCTGCCGCGCGCCATCGAGGACAGCCAGACCGGCGACTACCCCCAGGACAACGAGGAAGAGCACCTGTGTGACGTAGGCGCCGGCGCGTTGCTGCTGCCCGAACGCTGGCTGCGGCCGGCCGCCCTGAGCCTGCCCCCCTCCCTCGCCTCCCTCGAACGCGTCGCCCGCCAGTTCCGCGCCTCGCTCGAAGCCACCGCCCGCGCCGTCGCCCGGCTCGACCTGTGGCCGTTCGCCCTCGTCTTCTGGGAGCCGGGCTGGCGCAAGGCCGACCGCCCCCTGGCCGAGGCGGGCCAGCCCATTCCGGCCGCCCTGCGCGTGACCCGCGCTGTCGTCGCCCCGTCGTTCGGCCTGTACATTCCCCGCAACAAGTCCATCCCCGAAGAGAGTAGCGTCTACCGCGCTTATGTCGAGAAATCCGCCACGTCCGGACTGGACCAACTCACCATCGGCGACGTGACGGCCAACATCCGCGCCGAGTCCACCTACATCCCCACCACAGGCCGCGTCGTCCAGCCGCGTGTCGTGTCCTTCCTCCTCCGCGACGACCCCGCTGAGGCGCTCGGCCAGGCGGGTGACTAGGCCACTCGTCAATCACTGCCTTCACCACGGAGGGCGCAGAGGTTAGACAATTGTCTTTCCCTCTGCGCCCTCCGCGTCCTTGGCGGTCAGACCCCTCGCCCTACGCCCGTCAAGCGTCAAGCGTCAAGCGTCAAGCGGGTTGTAGGGTGGGCAGGGGCCGCTCCGGCGGACCGACGTACTCGGCGTCCGGGCGGATGATGCGGTTGTCGGCCACCTGCTCCAGGATGTGCGCCGTCCAGCCGGCGGTACGCGACACGGCGAACGTCGGCGTGAACAGGTCGGCCGGCAAGCCGACCCCCTCCATCACCACCGCAGAGTAGAACTCCACATTCGTGTTCAGCTTGCGGCCGGGGCGGTGCGCCTCCAGCAGCGGCAGCGCGTAGCGCTCCGTCGCCTGAGCCAGCGCGTAGCGTTCCGGCGTCCCCACGGTCGCCGCCAGCTCGCCCAGCGCGACGGCGCGCGGGTCCTCGGCGCGGTAGACACGGTGGCCGAAGCCCATAATACGCTCGCCCCGCGCCAGGGCAGCCTTCAGCCAGGTCTCGGCGTTGTCCGCTGTGCCAATCTCGTCCAGCATCTTGACCACCTCGGCCGGCGCGCCACCGTGCAGCGGCCCCTTGAGGGCGCCGATGCCCGCCACGACGCCCGACGCCAGATCCGACAGGGTCGAGGCCACGATGCGCGCCGTGAACGTCGAGGCGTTCAGGCCGTGGTCGGCCGTCAGGAGCAGGTACACGTCCAGCGCCCGCGCCTGGGCCGCGCTGGGCCACTGGCCGGTCAACTGATAGAGGTAGTCGCGCGCGAAGCTCGCGTCGTCCGAGGGCGCCAGCGGCTCCAGCCCCTGGCGCAGGCGGTGGAAAGCCGCCACCATCCCCGGCATCCGCGCCAGCAGCGCCGTCGCGCCGTCCAGCGTCGTCTGCGCGGCGGGCGGATAGACCGCGCCCAACGCCGAGACCGCTGTCCGCAGCGCATCCATCGGCAGCGTGTCGGCGGGCAGAGCGCGCAGCACCTCGACCACCACCGACGGCAACGCCCGCTGCTCGGCCAGTCGACGCGCGAGAGCCGCCCGCTCTTCCGGTGTCGGCAACTCACCCGACCACAACAGGTAAACCACATCCTCAAACGTCGCCGCCTGGGCCAGATCGCGGATGCTGTAGCCGGCGTAGAGCAACGTGCCCACCTCGCCCAACACCTGGCTCTTCGCCGTCTGCGCCGCCACCACCCCCTGCAATCCCTTCGCCGCCATATAGGCCTCCTGTGCTTCTTGATTTAAGCGCGAGTATCTCGATCAACACAAACGATTATACAAGAAACACTATCGGTTGTCAATTAAACTCTATATAACTTGATAAAACTTGATTGATATTCGTCTTCATTGACGCGCGTGCGCCAGGTAAGGTATAATTGAGGTGAGGGCGTTTTCCCTCGTCCCCTGACACCTATCACCGCTCGTGAGGCGCTATGACCTCTGACGAATTCCTGACCGTAGACGAAGCGTGCGCCCTGCTGGGCGTCAAGAAAGCCACCCTCTACTCCTACGTCTCCCGCGGCCTGGTCCAAAGCTACAAGCAGGGCATCCGCCGCCAACGGCTCTACAAGCGGAGCGAGTTGGAGGCGCTACTGACGGTGCGACCCGACCTGGACGAGCCGCCGCCCGACGCCGAGAGCGAGACGGAAGACGGACTGCCGCGCGCCGACCAGTGGGTAGGTGAGCGATGACGGCGCGGGGGTTGGAAGGCGTCATCGCCACCGAGTCGGCTATCAGCGCCATCGTCGATGGCCGACTGCTCTACCGAGGCATCCCCATTGAGGAGGTCGCCCAGCGCGGCACGTTCCCCGAAGTGGCCTACCTACTGTGGCACGACCGCCTGCCCCGCGAGCGCGAGCTAGCCCCACTCGAGCGCGACCTGGCGCAGGCGTGGGAACTGCCGCGCGAGGTGGTCGCTCGCCTGCGCAGCCTACCGGCCGAGACGCCGATGCTGGTGGCCCTGCGCGAGGGCGTCCAGGCCTTGGCCCTGACCGACCCGCGCGCTAATGAGCCGGGGACGGCATTGGCGTCAGCGATCCGCGTCGTGGGCGCGCTACCCGCCATCGCCGCCCAGGCCCACCACGTCGCCGCCGGCCGCCCCCTTTTCGCGCCCCGCGTCAGCGGCCCCCCTGCCACGCGTTTCCTGCACGCTATTCGCGGCGACGCGCCCAGCCGCGCCGAAGCCCGCGCCCTCGACCAGGCCCTGATCCTCTTCGCCGACCACGAACTCAACGCCTCGACGTTCACCGCGCGCGTCGTCGCCTCCACTCAGGCCGACCTGTATTCGGCGGTCGTCGCCGCCCTCTGCACCCTCAAAGGCCCGCTGCATGGCGGGGCGACCGCCGAGGTCTGGCGCTTCGTGACGGCCATCCCCACCGTGGACGAGGCCGCCGGCGCTGTCGAGGCCGCCCTCGCCGCAGGCCGCCGCATCCCTGGCTTTGGCCACCGTGTCTACCAGGGCCTCGACCCCCGCGCCGCCATCTTCCGCGACCTGGCCTACAGCCTGGGCGGGGACGAGCGGCTGGCCGTCGCCGACGCCGTCGCCGACGCCGTGGTCCGCCAACGCGGCCTCTACCCCAACGTCGACTTCTACGCCGTGCCCTTGTACGAGACGCTCGGCTTCACCCCCGACCTGGCGACGGCCATCTTCGCCCTGGGCCGCAGCGCAGGCTGGACGGCCCACATTCTCGAACAGTACGCCAACAACAAGCTCATCCGCCCTCGCGCCCAGTACACCGGCGCGGTGGATCGGCGCTGGCTCTCACCGAACGAGCGCTGACAGTAATTTTGACCATCCCTGACGACACTACTATACTGTAGCCAGTCTTTGGCGTGTCTCGCGTCGCGCCGCGTGGATAAGAATCCTCTCATATCCCTTCGGCGCGCCGTGTCTTGCGTATCTTCACCCTGACGCCGTCGTTATACCTGTGTCCCAGCGTTTCCCGATGAGGAGTTCCTGCTATGAGCCGACAGGCCGCGTTGATTACGGGTGCTATCATCCTTGTCCTGCTATTGATGTGCAATCTAGCGGTGGCCGTCTTCGCCATTCCCCGCGTCTTGGCGTACTTTAGCGCCCCGGCGCCCTCGGCTGTTCAGCCCGCCCGCCCGTCGGTTCCCAGCCAGCCCCAGGGCCAATCCCCCTCGACCGCGCCCACGACCGCCCCCGCCACCCCAACGCCGCGCGCGACGGCGCGCCCACAGCAAGGCCCCCAGGGGCCGCAGCCCGGCCCGCAGGTCACCATCGTTGTGCCCGGTGGGGGCGGCGCGCAGGCGCTCCCCTCGGCCACCGCTGGGCCGTCGCCAACGCTTGGCCCGTCGCCGACACCCTTCCCGACCGTCGCGCCGCTGAGCCTGTCGGCCCAGGAGCAGGCCCTCGCCGCGCTCTACAACCGCGTGCGGCCGGGCGTAGTCAACGTCGACGTGGTCATTGGCCCCGGTGGTGAGCAGGCCGCTCCCCAGGGCCAGGGCAGCGGCTCAGGCTTCGTCATCGACAAGAGCGGCCACATCGTCACCAACAACCACGTCGTCGCCGACGCCCGCACGGTACGTGTCACCCTCTGGGACGACACCGTCGCCAATGCCCAGGTCGTGGGCGCCGATCCCGACAGTGACCTCGCCGTGCTCAAGATCGACGTCTCGCCCGACAAGCTCGTCCCCTTGGAGCTGGGCGACTCGGACCAGGTGCGCGTCGGCCAGACGGCCATCGCCCTCGGCAACCCCTTCGCCGTCGGCACCAGCATGTCATTGGGCATCATCAGCGCCGTCGGCCGTTCCATCCCCGGCCTGACCGCCTTCCAGATCCCCGACGCGATCCAGACCGACGCGCCCATCAATCCGGGCAACTCCGGCGGGCCACTCCTCGACGCCGCCGGTCGCGTCATCGGCGTCAATGCGCAGATTCGGTCGGACGTCCGCGCCAACTCGGGCGTCGGCTTCGCCATCCCGGTCAACATCGTCAAGAATGTCGCACCCGACCTGATCTCGAAGGGCCGCCATGCCTGGCCGTGGCTCGGTGTCTCCGGTGTGACGGTCACCCAGGCCCTCGCCGACGCCAACCAGCTCAAATCACCGAGCGGAGCCTACATCGACCAGGTAGTAGCCGGCGGTCCGTCCGAGAAGGGCGGCGTCAAAGGCTCGTCAGGCCAGACGCGCACCCCAGATGGCGCCGTACCCACGGGCGGCGATGTCGTCGTCGGCGTGGACGGCGTCGAGGTCCGCAAGTTCGACGACCTCCTGCGCTACATCTCCACCAAAGCGCGCGCCGGTCAGACAGTCGAACTCACGGTGCTGCGCAACGGCCAGGAGACCAAGCTGAAGATAACGCTCGAGGAACGGCCCCGCACTCAGCAGCAGACTCCAGTGATTCCCGGCCGCCCGTAGTGTCGCGGCACGAAATGTGATACGTGGAACGTCCTCCGTGACGAGTGAAACGTGAAACGTGATACCGGCGGCTGGTTTTCACGGTTCACGTTTCATGTTTCACGCATCCCGTCACACGCAACACGTTCTACGTTTCAGGTCGGAGGGAAGTGCGATGCCCAGACTCGGTATTCTGACCAGCGGCGGCGACGCTCCAGGGCTGAACGCCGTCATCCGCGCCGCGACGCGCGTCGCCATCCGACGCTACGGGTGGTCCGTTCTCGGGATTGATGATGGCTACGAAGGCCTCTTCGACGACAACTCGATTCGTCCACTGACCCTCGCCAGTGTACGTGGCTTACTGCCTCGTGGCGGCACGATTCTCGGCACCACCAATCGCGGGCGCTTCTTCGTCAACAAGAAGCTCAACATGCAGGCCGTTCAGGACGCGGCCCGGCGTATCCACGACCTCGGCCTGACCGGGCTGGTGACGATTGGCGGTGACGGCTCGCTGACCATCGCCCAGGCGCTCTTCGAGGCCGACGCCCCGGTCATCGGCGTCCCCAAGACCATCGACAACGACCTGGCCTGCACCGACGTCACCTTCGGCTTTGACACCGCGCTCCAGGTAGCGACCGAGGCCGTCGACCGCCTCCACACGACGGCCGAGAGCCACGACCGCGTCATGCTGGTCGAAGTCATGGGCCGTGACGTGGGCTGGATCGCCCTCCACGCGGGCATCGCGGGCGGGGCCGACGTCATCCTCATCCCCGAGATCCCCTTCAGCCTCGAGTCCATCGCCCAGACCATCAAGGCGCGCGACGCGGCGGGGGCCAAGTTCAGCATCATCGTCGTCGCGGAGGGCGCGCGGCCCCAGGCGGGCGCGCCCGTCTATCGCGCTAGCGGCAGCCTGGGCGGCATTGCCGAGAGCATCGCGCCCCAATTGGCGCAGCTCAGCGGCAAGGAGACCCGCGTCGTCGTGCTGGGCCACCTCCAGCGCGGCGGGACGCCGACCGCCTACGACCGCGTGCTGGCGACGCGCTTCGGTGCCGAGGCGACGCGGCTCATCGCCGAGCGGCAGTGGGGCCAAATGGTTGCCCTGCGCGGGCAGGACATTGTCAGCGTACCCATCGCCGACGCCGTCGGGGTCATGAAACGCATCGAGCCGGACGGGCATCTGGTCGGTAACGCCCGTGCCCTGGGGGTCGCCTTCGGCGACGAGAAGTAAGCCTGCGAATTGGAGAATTGCTCATGCCACGTTGGGCGCTGTGCCTCGTATTTGTCTGTCTCCTGCCCCTCACCGCCTGCGCCGCCCTGCCGGCTGGCGGCCCCCCCGCCCCGACGGCGCCGGTCGCCACCGTGGACACGGTCGTCGTTCCCATGACCTACGCCCGCGAGCCGACCCAGATTACCCTGGTCTCCCTGGGCGGCAAGCTCCAGTTGACGGGGCAGGGCACGGAACTCGTGCAAGGCACCGTCGCGCACACCGCTGACGTGCCGCAGCCCTCGCTCACGGCGTCGGAGGGGGCCATCGGCCTTGTTCAACTCCGCCCGCGCGGCGAGTTGGATATGGCGAAGGCTATCAATGAGTGGACCCTGCAACTGAACGGGACAACGCCCATTCAATTGTCTGTGCAGAGCGGCGCGCAGACGGCCGACCTTGACCTGGGCAACATGCGGCTGCGGGGCTTTGGCCTCAACGAAGGGGCCTCCAACACGCGCGTCAACTTCAGCACCCCCAACCCGGAAGAGATGCGCCGCATGACGATTACCACGGGGGCGTCCAAGATCGAGCTGCTCAATCTCCTCAACGCCCACTTCGCCAGCATGGTCTTCGAAGGCGGCGCCGGCGATTTCACCCTCGACTTTGGCGGCAAGCCACAGCGCAACACCCAGGCCCAGATTCGCAGTGGCGGCGGGAATGTCGTGGTGCGCGTCCCGGCGACGGTGGGGACGAAGATTACCGTTGCGGGAGGAGTGAAGCCGACGGTCGAGGGAGAGTTGCTCAGCGACGCGGGCGCGTACATCACAGCCGCCTGGCGGAAGTCCGAGAGCTTGGACATCACTGTCACCGCTGCCAGCGGGACGGTCAAGCTGACGACCACAGCGGGCGGCGGCTAAGCCACGGTTCTCGCAACATCCCTTCAGAAGACCAGCCGCCTCACGGCGGCTGTCATCTTTAGTTTCGCCCCCCGTCCGAACGGCTATCCCCGCAACCTCAGCCCTGGCTGCTCGTATATTGAGTGTACAAGATACACACGACTGTATCGGGAGACACCATCATGAACGACCCACAAGCGCCGCTCCCTCCCATCCCTGACGACGAGGCGGCCCGCCGCGCGAGCGACGTCCCCTCGGTGCCACCCCCCGAGGAAAGCACGCCACCCGTGGCGACGCCACCTCCGGCGCGCGAGACGCCCCCACGCGCCCCGCTGCCGACGACACCGCTCCCCGCCACGCCTCTACCCACCACCCCACCACCACCCCCCGCGCGAGGCGGTGGCGGGCGCTGCCTGCTGTTTGCCGTCCTGGGGCTGATTGCGTGCGCCCTGCTGACCGGCGTAGTCGCCGTTGGCGTCGTGCTCTTCGGCGTGAGCCGCGTCGACCGCTCGCTCCAGTTCCCGTTCGAGGGCGGGGTCAGCGAGGTTGAGACGCGTTCCTTCGACGCGGGCGCCTCGCCCAACCTTGTCGTGCGCAACCGTAACGGCCGCACTGAAGTGCGAACCGGCGACGTCCGCGCCATCCAGATCGAGGCGACCAAGCGCGCCGTCGGCCCGAACGCCCAGGAGCTGCTGCGCCAGATTCAACTCGACATGAGCCAGTCGGGAGACACGGTACGCTTGGGCTACACCACCCCGACCGTGACCGGATTCTCGCTGGGCGGCGGCGGGAGCGTTGACTTTCTCGTGACCGTCCCGGCCAACACCACCATTGACATTGAGGCCAACAACGGTGAGATCGTCGTCGACGGCGTGCGCGCCGCGACGACCGTGAAAAACGATAACGGGGCCATCACCCTGCGCAATATCGACGGCGCGACCAGCGCTCAAACGCAGAACGGACGCCTCACCCTGTCACGCGTGCGGGGCCGCTTGGACGCGCAGAGCACAAACGGCCCCATTGACATCCAGGATGCCCAGGCGGACAACTTGCGGTTGCGCAACAACAACGGCCCCATCACCTACGTGGGAAGCCTGGGCGAGGGCGCCCACGAGATTCGCTCCAGCAATGGGCGGGTGAGTGTGACCGTTCCCGCCGACCAGAAGCTCCGCCTCGATGTGCAGACGGGCAACGGCAGTATCACCAATCGCATGAGCCTGAGCGACGCGCGTATCGAGCGCAACCGGCTGAGCGGGACGCTCAATGGCGGCGGCCCAACCCTCACCATCCGCACCGACAACGGTTCCGTAACCCTCGAGACACGCTAAAGCGCTTCAACCTCAGTCAGACCTGACAGGTTTTCAGAAACCTGTCAGGTCTGGTCTTATACCTCTGCCTCCCCTACGCCCGCTAGCCCCACCAGGTCCTCACGAACGCCCACCAGCGTCACGCCGTCGAGCGTCGCCCCGCGCAGGTCGGCCCCGTCGAGCCGCGGCCACCACAGCGTCGCCCCTGACAGATTCACCCCGCGCAGATTTGCCCGCCGACAATCCGTCCCCAGCAGTTGCGCGCCGCGCAGGTCGGCCCCCGCCAGGTTGGCGTCAACCAACTGCGTCTCCTGGAGCGTCGCCTCGGCCAGGCAGGCCCCGGCCAGGTTGGCGCGCGACAGGTCGGCCTCTCGCAGGTGCGCCCGTGTCAGGTCGGCCTCGCTGAGGTCCGCCTCCTGCAGCCGCGCGCCTGTCAACTGCGCCTCCGCCAGGCGCGCCCCGGTCAGTTTGGCCCGCTCCAGGCTGGCGTTGCGCAAGTCCGCGCCATCGAGAATCGCGCCCCGCAAGTTCACCTCCGCGAGTTGCGCGCTGTGGAACGTGGCGACGGAGAGGTCAGCGCCCGCCAGATCGACCCGCCGTAGGTCCGCCTTGGTGAGCTGCGCCTCGCGCAGGCTCTCCTGACGGCCGTGGCTGGCGAAGAAGCGCGCCTTGTGGAGATCCGCCTGATTGTAGACTTCCGGCATCTCACCTCACGACAAACTCAATTTGACATTTCACACCAGCTATGTTATTGTCAGCGCCGCCACACGGCATCCTGTTTGTCGCCTCCTGCCCCGACCCGCAGGCCGCGTGACGTCGGCCCCGTCGAGTGTGGAGGCTTGGCCCTGCCCACGTTTCGAGGAGACAGCACCATGGCGAGTAGGAGACTGTATATTGGCAACCTCCCCTATCGCACCACTCAGGACGAGTTGCGCGACTTGTTCAGCGAGTGTGGGGAGGTCGTCGATGTCGCGATCCCCATCGACCGCGAGACCGGCCGCCCCCGCGGCTTCGCCTTCGTGGAGATGGCCGACGACACGGGCGCACAAGAAGCCATCCGACGCTTCAACGGCTACGCGCTCCAGGGGAGAGAGTTGCGGGTAAACGAGTCCCAGCCCCGCCAGGGTGGCTCCGGACGGGGCGGCGGCTACGGCGGCGGCGGCGGTGGCTATGGCGGTGGCGGCGGCTACGGCGGTGGCCGCGACTCTGGGTCGCGCGGTCGAGACGACTACTAGACGTCCCTCGACTGTCGCCCGGAGAAAGCCGCGTCGGGACTGACCTGCGCCAAGGCGAGAACGCTTGCGACTGTCATGCCGAGCAGAGCGAGGCATCTTCTCTGACCACGTCTCCAGAGCAGACCCCTC
>CAZLBQ010000061.1:15693-17533 GCA_964557745.1 uncultured Anaerolineales bacterium | reverse complement strand
CGATTGACGATTGGAGACGGGGCCAGAATGGCCGGCCTTCTTCCCCATGAGCGATAAACGCCGCGCCTATCTGGCCCTGGGGCTGGGCGTGCTGTGTGTCGCCTGGAGCGCAACACTGGTCAAGCTCGCCAGCGTTCCTGGCCCTGTCTCCGCCTTCTACCGTCTGCTCTTCGCCAGCCTCATCCTGCTGCCCTGGCAGGCCCCGCACTTGCCGCTCCGCGCCCGGCCCACGCTCAGCGCGCTGGCCGTCGCGGGCGGCGTCCTGTTCGCCCTCAACGCCGTCCTGTGGAATACCTCGCTTCTCCTCACCACCGCCGCCAACTCGACCGTCCTCGCCAACACCGCGCCGCTGTGGGTTGGGCTGGGGACGCTTGGCCTGTTCCGCCAGCGGCTGCCGCGCCTGTTCTGGCCGGGGCTGGCCGTCGCCTTTGGCGGCGTGACGCTCCTGCTGGGCCGCGACCTGCTGGTGAACCCGCGCTTCGGCCTGGGCGACCTGTTGGCGATGGCCGCCGCCGTCCTGTACGCCGCCTCCTTGCTCATCACCCAGCGGGTGCGCCAGCAGTTGAACGCCTTTGTCGTGACGACGCTCATGGCCGCGTCGGGCGTCGTCATCCTCCTGCTGCTGTGCCTGGCCCTCGGGGCGCCACTGGCGGGCTACCCCCTGCGTACCTGGCTGGCGCTGCTCGCCCTGGGTCTCGTCTCGCACGTGGGCGGGCTTGTCGCCACCAACTACGCGCTGCCGGTCATCGGCGCGGCGGCGGTGTCGGTCACGATGCTCGGCCAGTCGGCCCTGTCCGCGACCATCGCCGCCGTGGTTCTGGGCGAGACTCTCGCCCCCCTCCAACTTCTCGGCGGCGCGCTCGTCCTCGGCGGCGTGTGGCTCGTCCACCGGCGGTAGATAACCTTGCGACTGTCACCTCGGTGAACCGCAGCCCTGAGCAACGCGAAGGGGCAGTGAGGGGTCTGCTCTGCCTATCCCATCAGAGCAGATGCCTCACCCAGTTCGGCATGACCGTCGTAGCGTTCTTGACGGCGTGCCGACGATGTCGTACAATCGAGAGCGGCTAGACAGGAGGGCAAATGATGAGACACACCCGGGAACTGCGCGAGGCTCAAGATCAGTTTGGTGAGGTGGTGGAGCAAGCGGTAGCGAACGGACCGCAGATCGTGACGAGAGATGGGGTTGAAGTGGCGGTTGTCCTCTCATTCGCGGAGTACCAGCGCCTTCTGAGAGGCCAATTGCCCCTCGGCGAATACTTCCGTCTCTCGCCATTGCAGGAGCTAGGGGAGCTCGACGAGCGTGCTTGATGCAACCTCGACAGAGCGGTTGTCCTTGCCGTCGGGAGACACTGTCGACATCCCAAAGGCTCAACCTGTATTCACGCCTTGGACACGTCCTGTTGAAGTAGACACCTATGGCAGGAAACAGGTGCTGGATGTCAATGGCAGGCCGGTGTTTGCCGAGATAGCCATCCTGATGGCATTGATGGAGGATGGCTGGCAAGGGGTCTGGATTGATTCGTATCGCCGTAAGTTTCGCACTTATGATGGGACTATTCATTCGATTGAGGTACTGCCGGACGAGGCTGCAGGGCTGTTGCGTCGAATATATCGGCAGGTTGGCAAGCGGGGCGGGGCATGGGATGTCTTCTGCTGGCAAGAGGGAAGAGTTTTGTTCGCCGAGTCGAAGCGCAAGAAGCGTGACCGCATACGCTCCTCACAACTCATGTTCCTAGAGGCGGCCTTGAAGGTTGGGTTGCCAATGCAGTCATTCCTCTTGGTGGAATGGGATTTGTCCGAAACGTCGGCTCCCGGCGAGCCACGGCGTTCAGGCCGTGGT
>CAZLBQ010000061.1:0-15593 GCA_964557745.1 uncultured Anaerolineales bacterium | reverse complement strand
TATACCGTCGTCCAATCGGTCGAGGTATTCGTCAGAGACGGCTTCATTGACCGCTACTCGGGCGAGCGGCTGGTGTTCCCTGGCACGCTACGTGTGTTGTCCAAGCTCCTTCCCAACGAGTTTCCCGCTCACCCCAACTGGAAGATGTCGGCCTCCCACATCGTCTACTGGGAATTGTTCCCGACGATTGATCATATCCGCCCTGTCGCGCGTGGGGGCGAAGATGAGCGTTCTAATTGGGTAACAACTTCGATGCTGCGGAACTCGGCCAAGTCAAACTGGACGTTGGACGAGTTGGGTTGGAAGCTCGTCCCGCCCGGCAACTACGACGAGTGGGACGGCCTCACGCGCTGGTTCATCGACCACGTCGACGCCGACCCGTCTCTGCGTAGCGACAATTATATCCGCCGCTGGGATCACGCCGCACGACAGGTGGTCGGTCGCCGTTGACGAAGCAGGCCGTGCGAGCATCATCGCACGGCCTGTTCTCTTTAACTGCTTGCGGCTGTCATGGCGACTGTGACAGCCTACTCCCCGTACTCTAGCTCCACCACCAGGTTTTGATACTCGTCCACCGTGACGGTCGTGTGGGGGCCGATGACGGCGGTCGAGTCGCGCTCCTCGACGATGGCCGGGCCGGCGAAGGTTGCGCCCGCGCGCAGGGCGTAGCGGTCGTAGACCGGCGTGTCGACAAAGCCGCCCAGGTCGGCGAAATAAGCCGGCCGGTGGCCCTTGACGGCGCGTTCGGCCGACGCCGGGTCGTGTTCGACGCGCGGCAGGTCGATGTTGGGCGTGCCGCCCGTGGCCGTCAGGCGCAAGGTCATCACCTCCAGCCCCAGGTGGCGGTGGGCGTGGCCGTAGACCTTCTCATACTCCTCATAGAAGTAGGGGCGCAAGGTCTCGTCCAGGTTCACGTTGGCCAGCGGGCCGTCCGGCAGGGCGACGGTGATCTCGTGACCCTGGCCGACGTGGCGCAGGTCGGCGGCGCGGGCGAAGCGCATCTCGCCCGCCGGCACGCCCGCCCGCGCCAGGGTTGCCCGGCCCTCGACCTCCATCTCCGCGAAGACGGCGTCAATCTCGGCGTGCAGGTCCTGGGTCAGCCGCCCCATGAAGGTGCGGGCGAAGTCGAAGGCGATGGGCGCGGTCAGGAAGCCCAGCGCGCTGGCGACGCCGGCGCTGGTTGGGCAGATGTAGCCGCGCATCTTGAGGGCGCGGGCGATCTGGTGAGCGTGGACCGGCCCGGCCCCGCCGAAGGCCATGAGCTTCAAGCGGCGCGGGTCCTCGCCACGCTCGGCCAGGTGGACACGGCAGGCCGAGATCATGTTCTCGTTGACGACCTGGTAGACGCCGTGGGCGGCGTCCGTCACGCTCATGCCCAACTGGTCGGCCAGGCCCTGCATGGCCGTCTGGGCCGCACTGAGGTCGAGGGACATGCGGCCACCGAGGAAGTAGTCGGGGTTGAGGTAGCCCAGCAGGGCGTCGGCATCGGTGACAGTCGGCAGCGTCCCGCCCTGGCCGTAGCACGCCGGCCCCGGCTCGGCGCCCGCGCTCTCCGGCCCGACCTTGAGCAGGCCCAACTCGTCCAGGTGGGCGATGGAGCCGCCGCCCGCGCCAATCTCGATGAGTTCGACGGTTGGGACGCGGATAGGCAGGCCGCTGCCCTTCTTGAAGCGGTGGACGCGGGCAATCTCGAACGTGTTGGCCTTGAACGGCTGGCCGTTCTTGACCATGCAAATCTTGGCCGTCGTGCCACCCATGTCGAAGCTGACCAGGTCCGGCTCACCCAGTTTCTGACTGTAGTAGGCCGTCACGAGCGCGCCCGCCGCCGGCCCCGACTCGACCAGGCGCACCGGGAAGCGCGCCGCCGTCTCGGCGACGGCGATGCCGCCGCTAGACAGCATCAGGTACAGGGGATGGGCGAAGCCGCCCTCGGCTAGCCGGGACTGGATATCCGCCAGGTAGCGCTCGGTGAGGGGCTGGACGTAGGCGTTACAGACCGTGGTAGACATGCGCTCGTACTCGCGGATCTCGGGCGCGACCTCGTGGGACAGCGACACGCCGACGTCGGGGAAGAGGTCGTGCAGCCACGCGCCCATGAGCGCCTCGTGGGTGGCGTTGCGGTAGGCGTGGAGGAAGCACACGGCGATGGCGCGGGCATTGACGCGCTTGAGCTGCTCAGCCAGGTTGCCCAGCCTGTCCACCTCCAGCGGCGTGACGACCTCGCCAAACGAGTTCAGGCGCTCGTCGACCTCGAAGCGCAGTGGGCGCGGGATGAGCGGCTCGACGGGCGGGGCGTGCAGGTCGTAGATGTCGTAGCGCATCTCTTTCTGGGCGTCGAGGATGTCCTTGTAGCCATTGGTTGTGATGAGGACGGTCCGCGCTCCCTTGCGCTCGATGAGCGCGTTAGTGATGAGCGTCGTGCCGTGGATGGCGTTGCTGACGGCGCCACCGTCCGCGCCGACACGCTCTAGCAGGAGCCGCCAGCCGTCCATCACGGCCTGGGCGGGGGCTTGCGGCGTCGTCAGCGTCTTGTATGTTTCCAGGCGGCCCGTCGCCTCGTCGCACAGAACGAAGTCGGTGAAGGTGCCGCCGATGTCAAAGCCAAAGCGATAGCTGGTCATTGGGCCTCCTCAAACTAAGAGGTGGACAGAATGGACAGAATGAACAGAATTGGCCGAATCGTTCTGTTCATTCTATCTAAATATCCACCTGTCTAAATATCCACGCCGTACACCGCCCGGGCCGCGTCGGCGCTGATCAGACCCAGCTCGACGTCGCGGCGGACCAGCTCCGGCTCGCGCTGGTGGGGATCGCCGAAGCCGCCGCCGCCCGGCACCCGCAGCACGCACACGTCGCCCGGCTTGAACTCAATGGGGCGGAAGCGGGTGATACGCTCGCCGTTGATAAACACCTCGCCCGGCCGGCCGGGCTGGCCGCCCTCGAGGCCAGGGGCCGGATTGGTGAGCAGGTCGGGGCGGATGGTGAGCGTCACAGGGTGGTCGGTGACGTTCTTGAGGACGAACTCCTGGGCCGGGCCGCCGCGCCGCCGCCCCGCGCCACCCGAATCAATCACCAACTCCTTCTTGAGCATCAGAACAGGGCAGCGCGCCTCCATCATCTCGCTGGGGGTGATGAATGAGTTGTGCGGGTACGCCGTCGGCAGCAGGCCGTCGGCGTCGCGCGTCGCGCCCAGGCCGCCGTGGGGCAGGACGTGGACGTTGAACGTCCCGTAGCGCGGGTCGGTCCCGGCAATGTGGAAGGGGAAAATGCCGCCCGCCGCCGCGATGGTCTCGCCGGGCAGCATGGGCGTGAGCGCCCCGAAGATGAGGGGCGGGATGTGCTTGATGACCTTGGCGCGCGCCTTGACGGGGGCGGGGAAGGTGCAGTTGACGATGGAGCCTTCGGGGGCGGTGATGTTCAGCGGGCGGATGAGGCCGTCGTTGTTGGGGATGCGCGCGGCGAGCATGCACTTGATGGGGTAGACGGCCGTCGCGTAGCTGATGTTGAACGCCGCGTTGATGGCCGAGTGCCACTGCTGGGGCGAACTGCCCGCGAAGTCCATGGAGAGGTCGGAGCCGCGGATCTCGATGCGGATCTTGAGCGTGAACGGCTCCAGGTAGCCGTCGGCGGTGACTTCGTACTCGGTCACGCCGTCGGGCAGGGCCTCGATGGCCTTGCGCAGCGCCGCCTCCGACTTGTCCATGATGGTCGACGACAGCAAGCGGATGTCGTCCAGCCCGTAGTCGTCCATGAACTCATGGAGACGCTTGGCGGCGATGCGGTGCGTGCCGACGATGGCGTGCAGGTCGCCCAGCACCATCTCCGGCACGCGGCAGTTGGCGCGGATGAAGGTGTGGACAAGCTCGTGGGGTTGCCCCTGGACGAAGAACTTGCAGGGCATGAGGCGCGTGCCTTCCATGAACATGTCCTGCGCTTCGAGGTCGCCCAGGTGGCCGCCGACGTCCGAGACGTGGGCCACGGTGCCGAGGAAGGCGACGATCTCGCCCTTGCGGAAGACAGGCGTCACGACGTTGTAGTCGGGCAGGTGGGTGCTGCCAATCCACGGGTCGTTGGTAATCATCACATCGCCGTCGCGCAATGTTTCCTTGGGCATCCACCGAAGCATGTCCTTGGTCGTGCGCGGCAGCATAGTGCAGAACTGGGGGGGGCTGAAGTTGGCCTGGGCGATGCCCGACCCATCCTGGTCCATCAGGATGCAGCCAAAGTCGTGGCTCTCGCCGACGATGGTGGAGAACGAGGTGCGGATGGTGGCGTTGTCCATCTCGTCGGCGATGGCGACGAGACGCTGCCACTGAATCTCCAGGGTGATTGGATCGAGTTCTGGCATGAGACGGCTCCCATCACGATTCTATTGTCGACAATCGGCAATAGACATGATGATAGCACGTCTCAAAGGCGCGTGTCAAATCACGCGCCTACCTGAGACAGTAGACGGCCGCAACGGATTGCACAGTCGTCTGGTCAAGACTGGCGTCAGTCTCCACTGCCAGCACCTGATACTCGACCGCCGCTTTGCCGCCCACGCGGAACGGCCACTCGCGGCCCACACTGATTTGAGCGGTGTAGTCCGAGCCAATGAAGAAGGCGGACGGCGCGGGGGCCGGCGTCGGCTTGTTCATCGGCATTGACCGCCAGGGGGACGTGTCGTTGTCGCTGCGATAACGGTACGACAGCCGGACTTCGCGCACTCGGCTGCGGTCGAGGTTGACAATCACATTGACCGTGAGCGTCTGGATGCCGCAGTCGCCGCCATAGGTGACAGGGTTCGGGGCGGCCTCGACACTCACAATCTGGAGCAGCGGCATCGTGGGCGTCGGCGTGGGCGTCCGTGTCGGCGTCCGTGTCGGCGGCAGGGTGGCGGTGCGCGTCGGGCGGGGCGTCGGTGTCGGCGTGATCGGACCGGGCACGACGATGACGACGGTGATGGTTTGGCCGAATGGAGCGCCGACGCTGTTGCGCATCTGCCACTCCCCTTTATAGGTCCCCGGCGCCATCGGCGCGACAAGCTGGACCGAGACATCGACGGTCTGGCCGGGCAAGACGGTCTGCCCGAGCGGCGCGCTGCGCCCACCGAGCGCCGCGCCATTCACGAAGACGAGTTGGTAGTCCGGCTCCCAGGGGCAGGTTCCGGTGTTGCGAATGCGCCACGTCTTGGTGAAGCCTGTTCCAGCTTTCAGCTCCGTGCCATCGGGAATCGTGACGTCGGCCACGTAGCGGGCGGCGTCCTGGCAGCGCGTCGCGGTGGGCGTGAGCGGCGGCAAGGGCGTCACGCTGGGCGGCCCGGCGGGCGTCGGCGTGGCAGTGGCTTGCAGTGGTAGCCCTGGCTGGACCGGCAGCGAGGCGATAGGGGCTTCACACTGGACGGCCTCGACTCTGACCCAGCCGATGGTCCGCTGGTCGCCGCCGTAACCGTACACCCAATCGGCCGCCTCGGTGCGGGCGACGGCTCCAAATAGGCGGTCGCGCGGCACGAGGGCTATCACGACAGCATTCCCCGTCGGCTGCGCGCGCACTTCCACGGAGACGACGGCGTCGCGGGACACGATGCAGCGCGTCAGGTTGGGGAGCACCCGTCCGTCGGCCAGCGCGCCATTGGTCAGGTCATCGACACGCGGGAAACGCTGGCCAATCTCGTTGCGCAGCGCCAGCACAGGCGGCGCAGGCGGTTGTCCCGCCTCCACCCAGGTCTGCCACCCCGCCGACACCGAAGTTGCGCGGCCGGCGCCCTGCACTTCGACCTTATCGCGCAACACCACCACCCAGGTTGTGCGTGATGTAGAGTCGTGATAGACAAAGAACTCGGTGTCCAGGGATGTGATGACCGCCGCGTCGGTCACAATCTGGACGTGCTCTTGCGCCCTGGCCTCGGCGTTCTGCTCGGCAAAGAGGGCGCCGAAAGCGAGGTGGAGGCTGTTGATAGCGGTGATGCCCTCTTGTGCCCTCGCCTTCACTTCCGTGTCTCGATAGAGACGGATCACGTAGGCGCGCAGGGTCAGCCAGGCTTCCGCCTGCTCCTTGAGCCGCAGGCGGTCGTCCTTCCGCACAGCCCGCCGGGCGCCTTCGCCCAGGGCTTCCTCGGCCCCGCTGTCGCCCGCCTGGTAGACGACCTCAGCCCGCTTCACGTCCAGGGGCGCAGTCGCGGATGGGGGCGTGGCCGTTGGCGATGTGTCGGTGGTTCCATGCTGACAGGCGCTCAGGAAGGCGGCAGCGCTCACCATAGCGAGAACCACGAACACCGCCACGAGGGGCTGTCGATGCCAGACACGAGGGAGATTGCCCAACATAAGACCTCCAACGCCCGGCCGGGGTCATGCGGCTCCGCTAGACCCGCGTGTGCACGTTGCGGTCGACCGCCGTCACGTACAGTCCCAGGCCGGTCATCAACCCCACCGTGGCCCCGAGTAGCAGTTCCCCCCATACCGAGAGGAGTCCCTCCGGCATCCCCGGTAGCGCCGAGGAGCCCGCTGCCAGCAGCGCGCCGACCAGCCCACCTAGCACTGTGCCCAGGAGACGACGTCCCCGGCGGTCGGTCCAGCCCGCGCCGAATCCCATACCTGCCGCCAGCAGCCCACCAACGAGACCAGCCAGCACGGCCGCTCCACCCTGTGTCGCCGCCGGCTGCGTCGCCCACACCACAACCGCCAGTGGCAGCCCGCCCACTACTCCAGCCAGGGCTGTCGCCAACGCGACGCGTCGCGTGCGATGGTCGCGCTGGAGCCAGAGAGGCGCCCCCAACACCCCGCCGACAAGCATGCCGAGGGGAAAGACGAGCAACGCCAGTAGGATAATGATCTGGGGGTCGCTGAGAGCGATCCGCGGCGACGCAGCCAGCGCCAGACCGTAGCCGATGCCATAGCCCACCGCCGAGCCTACGGCGGCCCCGGCAGCTTGCCCCAGATAGCGGGCCCGGATGCGGCGCGCGTCCTGGCGCTCGCTGGCGGCCAGGAACGCTGCTTCGTCAGCGCTGATGTCGGCGGGGTGCGTGGTGGCAAACCGGGCCGCGTCCTGGAGCCGCGCGCCGATGTACACGTAACTGTCGTCCTTGGTATGGGCGCGCCACTCGTGGGTCGCGGCGGACAGTTCGCGGTGGATGAGCAGGGCCGCGCGGTCCTCGGCCAGCCAGCCGCGCAGGCGGGGCCAGCCGCTGATAAGAACCTCGTGGGCGAGGTCCACCGTCGCCTCGCGCCCCTCGTTGGCGGCCGACTCGATGATGAGCCGGTGGTCGGTCAACGCCTTGACGACGGCCTGGAAGTCGTCCGCGGCGTCGGCCGGCCGCGACAGGTCGACGAGCGGCTGGCGGCGGCGCGTGTCTGGGCCGGTCTCGCCCAGCTGCACCAGGTCGAGGAGCACGCGCCGAGCGATGGTCTGCTGGGTGGACGTCAGGCTGTCGATGGCGGCGTCGGCGCGCGTCGTCACTGCGACGGCCAGACCGCTCTGCCCGTCCTTGCCCATCGTCTGATACGTTTCCAGAGTCAAGCGGCGGTCGGCCATGCGCCGCCATAGCCAGCGCATCGTCTCCTGGAGCAGGGGCAGGACGCCCGGCTCGTCGGCGGCGTCGGCCAGGAGCCGCTCGGTGAGCGCGGGTTCGACGTAGACGCCGACGTCGCTGGCCGGTTGCTGGACGGCGTCGTGCAAGGCCGCGCCCCGCAGCGGCGCGATCTCCAACCGCTGGGCAGGGGAGACCGGCCAGAGGTCGCTGGTCATGAGGTGGGGGTAGAAGTCGGCGCGCAGCGTGAGCAGCACAGTACACACGGGGTTGGCCATGAGTGTCTTGAGGGCGGCGACAAACTCACCTTGCTGCGCGCGGCTCGCCTGCGCGAACAACTCCTCCAACTGGTCCACGACGAGCAGGAGGCATGTCGCGGGTGGAGCGGCGACCAGGCACGCAGCGACTGCCGTCGGGGCGGGGACGCCGCCCAGCGCCCGCGTCAACTCCGCCAGCGGTTGGGCGCCGGGCCGCATCACGCGGACCGCCCACGCGCCCAGCGGATAGACCTTGCTATTCGTCAGGGCTGGCAGCAGGCCGGCTGCGACGAGCGACGACTTGCCCGACGCCGACGGGCCGATAACGTACAACGCGCGCTGGACTTCGAGCCGATCCAGCAGCCACTGGGTTTCGGCGGCGCGGCCATAGAAGAACGGCGCTTGCTCGGCGGTGAACGGGACCATGCCGGGGTAGGGACAGGGGGGAATGGGCGCGAGGACGATGGCCGCCAGGCGGTCGAGCATGGCGCGGCGCTGGTAGTAGGCGACCAGCCCGCGCGCCTTCACGGCCTTCGTCTCGCCCGGCAGGTTATCGAAGTCGACGCTCTGGGAGAGGCACAACGCGCGCAGCGCCTCGAGCGTGTAGTGGGCGTCGAGATAGTGGCCCAGCGCGACGGGGTCGGGCGTGTCGGTGAGCGCTGCCCGGTCGACGGTCATCGTCATAGCTGACCTCACAACAAGAGCGCGGGGGGTCACAGACCCTACCCGCGCTCTATGACCCTCCACCACCTGCCAGGAGACGAGGCTGGAATGGACATCTCGTGCGTCTCACCCTCATCATACATCGCGCCGCTGGGTGAGAGGGCGAGAAGCCTTCACGCCAGGTGAAGATTTCTCCACCTGACGCAGCGGACCGGTTAGCGGCTCTGCACCGCCGTTGTGTCGAGGGGCTGGAGCCCTGCCTCGATCTGAGCTCGATACGGTTCAAGGAATGGCGGCAGGGCCAGTCCCTCGCCCAGGTGGGCTGGGTCCTCGTCGACGGCGAAGCCAGGTCCGTCGGTCGCCAGTTCGTACAGGATGCCATTTGGCTCACGGAAGTAGATGGAGCGGAAGTAGTAGCGGTCCACCGGCCCCGAGTTGGGTAGGCCAAAGGCAGCCAGCCGGTCGAGCCAGGCCGCGTACTCTTCGTCGTTGGGGACGCGGAACGCCACGTGATGGACGCCGCCGCGACCGAGTTGCTCGCGGGGTACGTCAGGCCGCTCGTCGATGTGGACCTCCGCGCCTGGCCCGCCCGCGCCCGTCGCCATGACCAGGATGTCACGCTGCGGCGCGTCGGCGGCTGGATAGCGGCTCTCGACGCGGAAGCCCATGACCTCCGTCAGCACGCGCACTGTGGGCGCGGCGTTGCGCACTGTCAGCGTCACGGAGCCGAGACCGCGAATGCTGACTTCAGGTGGGGTCGGGCTGGCGGGCCACGGCACGCCGCCGGGGACGGGCGCGCCCTGGTCGTCGACGAGGGCGAGGCGCTGGCCCTCGAAATCGCAGAAGGCGAGCACAGACCGCCCGTCCTCGGTCACGAGCGTGTCGTGGCTGACGTCGTGGGCGGCGAGGCGGTCGGCCCAGTACGCCAGCGCGTCGGGGCCGGGCACGCGCAGCGCGACGCGGGAGATACTGCTGACGCCCGGGCGGGCGGGCGCGGCGCGCGGGATGTCGAAGAACGTGAGGTCCGTGCCCGGGCTGCCCTGCGCGTCGGCGTAGAACAGGTGATACGACGACGGGTCGTCCTGGTTGACACTCTTCTTGACGAGGCGCATGCCCAACACCTGGGTGTAGAAGGCGACGTTGCGCGGCGCCTGCGCTGTGATAGCCGACACGTGGTGGAGGCCGGTGAGTTCCATGACGTTCTCCTCTGCTCGCAACATGTCCTTAGATAATACGTGACGCCACGAGACTCAGCAAGAAGAGGCGCATCGGCCTATACTATTTTCGAGCTACGTCTTTCCCATCGGGATGACAAGGAATAGGATATGTTTATGAGTTCACGCTTCACCCTGCGCCGAGTGCAGTCACAGGACGCCGCGTTGGATAAAGTGGAGCCGCCTGTTGCGCGGCGGCTGCTGGGCTACCTCAGCCCCTACAAGGCGCGGCTGGCGATTGTCCTGGTCGCGCTGACGGTCTACAGCGCGGCGGGGCTGGTGTTCCCCCTGGTCATTGTGCGCCTGCTGGAGTCGGTACTGACCCAGCAGAACATGACCCAGCTCAACCTGATTACCCTGGCGTTGCTGGGCCTCTTCCTGGTCCAGTCGGCGGTGTCGTTCCTCCAGACGTACAACCTCACGTACATCGGCGAGCGCATCGTCCTCACCCTGCGCACGTCGCTCTACCGCCACCTCCAGGGTCTGGCCCTCGACTTCTACGCCGAGCGCCGCGTCGGCGAGATTCTGTCGCGGCTGTCCAGCGACGTCACTCAGGTGCGGGCCGTCCTGACCAACAACATCACCCAACTGCTGAGCCAGACCATCTCGCTCATCGGCTCGGTGGTCATCGTCTTCGCTCTCAACGCGCGGCTGACGCTGTTCATCCTGGTTCTCGTTCCCGTCATCGCCCTCATCGCCATCGTCTTCGGCCGCTCGTTCCAGCGCCTCAGCACCCAGGTCCAGGACGAACTGGCCCACGCGAGCACGACCGCCGAGGAGAGCTTGCAGGGGGTGCGCGTCGTCAAGAGCTTCGCCCGCGAGGACTACGAGATCACGCGCTACGAGGGGGCCGTCCAGCGCGCCTTTCGCCTGACCCTGCGCCTGACGGTTTTCCGCGCCCTGTTCGGCTCGACGATGGCCTTCCTGGGCTTTGGCGCCATCGCCGCCGTGCTGTGGTTTGGCGGGCGCGAGGTCATCGAGGGGCGGCTGTCGCTGCCGCTGCTGAGTGGCTTCCTCATCTATGGCATGACCATCGCCGCCAACATCGGTGGCCTGGCCGGGTTGTACGGCCAGTTCCGCGAGGCGCTGGGCGCGGTGCGGCGGGTATTCGAAATCCTCGACACACCGTCGAGCGTCGTCGACGCGCCCGATGCCAAGCCCCTACCAGCCGTGGCGGGCCGCATCACCTTCGACGGCGTGTCGTTCCACTACGGCGACAAGGTGGACGTCCTCGACGACATCACGTTGGACATCGCACCGGGCGAGATTCTGGCCCTCGTCGGGCCTAGCGGCGCGGGCAAGTCGACGTTGTTCAACCTGATCCCCCGCTTCTACGACCCGACGGCGGGCGCGGTGTGTATCGACGGCCACGACTTGCGGACCGTCACGCAACTCAGCCTGCGCGAGCAGATCGGCCTGGTGCCGCAGGAGACGGTTCTGTTCGGCGGGACGATTCGGGAGAATATCGCCTACGGGCGGCTAGACGCGACGGAGGATGAGATCGTCGCGGCGGCGCGGGCGGCCAACGCCCACGACTTCATCGCCGCGCTCCCCAACGGCTACGACACAGCTGTGGGCGAGCGCGGCGTCAAGCTCAGCGGCGGCCAGCGCCAGCGCGTGGCCATTGCTCGCGCGATCCTCAAGAACCCGCGCATCCTGCTGCTCGATGAAGCGACGAGTTCGCTCGACAGCGAATCAGAAGAACTCGTCCAGGACGCCCTCGACCGGCTGATGCAGGGCCGCACGACGGTCATGATCGCCCACCGCCTGAGCACGGTCAAGATCGCTCACCGCATCGCCGTCCTGGAGCGCGGGCGGCTCATCGAGTTGGGGACGCACGAGGAGTTGATGGCGCTGAATGGCCTCTACGCGCGGCTGTACAGCTTGCAGTTCCGCGATCCCATGCTCGAGGTTGTTGACGCGCGCGAGGCCGAAGCCGTTGTCGAGGACAGCGGGACGACAAACCGACCGACGCGGCGGGGGCGTGGGCTGGGGCTGCTGGGCGCGTTGGGCGGGCGCGGCACGGGGTGAGGCGAAGCAGCCGGGGCTTCCCATGCCCGAGCAGCGGCGTTTTTTGGGCTTGCGTCCGGGCGCGCCCTCTTGTATAATGGGGATGTCATGACGCAAAGCGCCATAAATGTCGATGTACCTGTCGAAGCTGAAAGGAGTCAGTGTGACCCACCCTAAGACAGTAGTGGATATTATGACCCGCGAAGTGGCGGTGATTGACGCGACGGCGACGGTGCAGGACGCGCTGCACCTCATGCGCCAGCGTGGCATCTCCAGCGTCCTCGTGCGCCCGGAGGACACGCGCAGTGACTGGGGCATCATGACCAAGCGTGACGTGATCTCCAAAGTTGTCGCCAACGACCACAACCCGGAGACACTCCACGTCAAGGAGATCATGACACAACCCATCTTGCGCATCCCGCCTGACATGTCGCTGCGCCAGGTCTCGGCCATGATGATCGAGAACCGCGTGCGCCGCCTGCCCGTGTTCGATCACGGCCAACTGGTTGGGATTGTGAGCGACACCGACCTGTTCCGCGCGGTGGAAGAGGGCGGCTGGGAACCGCATTAAGGAGGGATAACCAACCCCATCGGCTCACCCTGGCACGCGCTTCGCTGTTCGCCTCGCATAGATACGCAGGCATACCTGTCAGGTGCGCCGCGCCAGTTTGGACCAGATTCGGACTAACCTTAGGAGACGGGCGGCACGCTAGAGTTGCCTTTATCTTTTGCCGCTGGTATACTTAAGTTATGAGACGTATCACGGCGACGCGCGGCAGCCTAACTCGCGCGACCGCTGTTGTCTATGGCGTCTCCATCAGCCCAACCCGAGTCTGACGCTCCCCGCCTATGGATAGTCCTCGGCTCAAGGCCCGAGCCCTACGCATGGCAGTCGCAGTCTTCCTTCTTCTGCTCCTGCCGACTCTCTGGGGAATTGTCCTCGATAGCTGGTTGGGGCTGTGGCCCTGGGGCTTGCTTGTAGCCCTCGTGTTCGGAATCTCGGCGGCCTCGATTTTCATTGTGCGCTTCACCTTCAACGGCTACCGTCGCATTGAGGAGGCGCACACTTCGACAACAGCCAAATACACACCATCGGTCAAGGAGGACGAGCGAGCGTGAGCCGAATATTCTCACCCCGAAACTTACTGATTATCTTACTGATCATTGCGGTCATCGTCCTCAGTCGGCTCTTTTTCCCCGTGCCACTGCCGACGATTGTCCTCGCCCCCGAGCAGGTTGGACATCTGAATATCCTGGGCTTCCCGATCACCAACACCCTGCTAGCCCTGCTGATAGCCGACGCGACGGTACTCATCCTGGGCTGGCTGGCGGTGCGGCGGCTGTCCCTGGTGCCGGGGATGTGGCAGAACACCGTCGAAGCCATCTTCGAGTTCTTCTTCAACCTCGCCCAGGACCTGGTTGGCGCCGACACGGCGCGCCGCATCATTCCCGTTGCGATGAGCGTCTTCGCCCTCATCTTGGCCTGCAACTGGTGGGGCCGCGTGCCTGGCTTCGAGGCGTTTGGTCTGATTGAGAAGCCCCACGAGGCGGGTCTGCAGACGTGGCAGGTCCAACAGTTGCTGCCCGGCCTCTACAACATCACCGCTAACCCTGGCCCCGCGGCGACGAAGGCGGACGTCGAGAAGGCGAAGGCGGGGGGTGAGGAAGAGCATGGCGTACCCGAGTACGGCATCCTGGTTCCCACGTTGCGGGCGACCACCACGGACCTGAACTTCCCCCTGGCGCTGGCGATCTGCGCCTTCCTGTACATCCAGTACAACGGCTTCAAGGCCAACGGCCTGGGCTACCTCAAGAAGTTCTTCAACTTCAGCGGGTTCATCCCGGTCTTCGTCGGCCTGCTGGAGTTTATCTCCGAGTTCGCGAAGATCATCTCGTTCTCCTTCCGTCTTTTCGGCAACATCTTCGCGGGCACGGTGCTGGTGTTCGTCATGTCGTTCCTGCTGCCCTGGCTGGTCCCCCTGCCCTTCGCCGGGCTGGAGATCTTCATGGGCTTGATTCAAGCCATGGTGTTCGCCGGGTTGATCATCATCTTCTCGGCCGGCGCTATGGAGAGCCACGAGCATCATCCGGAGATTCCTGTCGCCGACACGGACGCCGTCGCGGCGGCGCAGGAGGCCGAAGCGGCCATTCGCCATCACGGCGAGCGGGCGCACGCGTAACCTGGAACCTGGGGTGGCGACACGTCACCCTGCATCAAGGTAGGGGCTGAGACGATCCCCTCATACGTCGTCTCTTCGACATAGCATCGCCTTATCATCACTCGCCTAAGGAGGCAACGTCTCATGGATGCTCTTTCTGCTTCGCAAGTTGGCGCCGGTCTGGCCGTCGGCCTCGGCATGATTGGCCCCGGCATTGGCATTGGTCTCGTCGTTTTGGGCGCGTTGACCGCGATGGGGCGCAATCCGGAAGTGGGCAACGACATCCGCACCAACATGATTCTCGGTATCGTGTTCGCGGAGTCGATCGCCATTTACGCGCTGGTCGGCTTCCTCCTGCTCAAATTCCTGGCTCCCCAGGGCTAAAGCAGGCCGGTCCGGCGGAGGTCGGGGTGGGCCTGATGCCCCGCACGACCGCGACGGACGTTTCCAACCAGCATAAGGAGGTGGCGATGGAAGCTCTAGGCATTAACCTGAACTTCCTGATTTCCCAAATCATCAACTTTGTGATCATTCTGTGGCTGCTGTCGCGCTTCGTCTGGCACCCGATCATGAACGTCCTCCAGCAGCGCCGCCAGCGTATCCAGGACAGCCTGGCCGAGGCCGAGCGCATCAGCCAGGAAGCCGCCCGCGAGCGGCAGCAGTTCCAGCAGCAACTGGCCGAGGAGCGGCAGCGCACGGCGTCGCAACTGGCCGAGGCTGCTCGCCAGGGCCAGCAGGTACGCGAGGAGATCATCGCGGCGGCGCAGCGCGAGCGTGATCAGATGCTGACGACGGCGCAGCGTGAAGCCCAGGGCCTGCGCGAGCAGGCGCTCACTGACGCCCGCCGCGACATCGTGGACCTGGCGATCCAGGCGGCGCAGCGTGTTGTCGGTAGCTCGATTGACGAGACTCGGCAGCGCCAACTCGTCAACGATTTCCTGAATCGCGAGCTTGACTTGCGGCGCGCGGGAGACGGGCGGTGACAGACTCCAATCGCGCTCGCACCTACGCGCAAGCCTTGCATCAGAATGTGGTCGAGAGCACCGTCAACCAGCTTGCCTCGGTGCAGAAGGGCCTGCGGGCCAACCCGGCCATTCGCCAGGTGCTCGGCGACCCGACGGTCGAGTTCCGTGAGAAGGCCCGCCGCGTGATGGACTTCCTGCCGGCGGGCGCCAGCCCGGACGTGCAGAAGTTCCTCCAGTTTCTGCTCAACGACGGGGCGCTGGACGACCTGGACCAGATTGTCATCGAGCTGGGCCAGTTGGCGTCGGGCGGCCCCCGCGTCCTCGAAGGCTCAGTCACGAGCGCGATGCCGCTAGCGCCCCAGGAACAGGAGGCGCTACGCCGCAAGCTGGTCCAGGAAGCGGGCGCCGATATTGATCTGACGTTCCAGGTAGACCCCGAACTGATTGGCGGTCTGGTGGTGCGCGTCGGCGATCGCGTCGTGGATGCGTCCGTCGCGACGCGCCTGCGGCAACTCAAGGACTCGATTACGAAGGCATTGTAGGCCGGCAGAAGGAGAGGCCAATGGCAACCAGCATGGTTGACATTACTGAACTGATTAGACGGCAGATTCAAGAGTTTGAAGCGCCGCAGCAAACGGTGGATGTGGGGACGGTGCGTACTGTCGGCGACGGTATCGCCCGTCTCACGGGCCTGACGCAGGCCCGACAGGCCGAGTTGGTCGAGTTCCCCAACGGCGTCCTCGGTATCGTGTTCAACCTGGAGCGCGACAACGTCGGCGTCATCATCATGGGTGACTACACTGAGATCGAGGAAGGCG
>CAZLBQ010000060.1:0-17573 GCA_964557745.1 uncultured Anaerolineales bacterium | reverse complement strand
ACTCCACCTGCTTCTCGTTCAGCTTCTCGCACACGTAGTCCAGCAACCCGTTCTGATCGTAGATGTAGATCACGAAGTCCGTGAACCCCGGCTTCGGCACGATGTTCTGGATCGCTAGCTCCGTCACGATCCCCAGACTGTTCCCCCGCTGCAACAGCGACGGGATACCAATCAAGCCCACGCCCGACGCCGTGCCGCCCAGCCCCGCCCCCGTCTGCCAGATGAAGCCCTGGGTCTCAGGGAAGAGGTTGTAGGCAATCGCCTGCAAGGGCGTCGTCCGCGCCGCCGAGTTGTACTGGATCAACTCCGCCACCGCTGCCACGTTCGGCGCGTTCACGAACGGATCCCCCGGACTCTCCCACGATTGGCTCTCCACCCGAATCGCCCCCACGTAGTTGCCCGGTAGGTTGTTGACCAGCGGTAGGTAGAACGTCTGCTCCCCACGCGGGCAGATCCAGTCCACAATCGTGGTGATGATGCCCCCGTTGTGGTCCATGAAGTAGACCTTCACCTTGGCCGCCACCGTCCCCGACAGGTTCTGGACGTAGACCCGCGTGTCCCAGCCCTGCTGCTCGCGGTAGATCAGCGGCCCGTAGGCCACTTGCGCCCCACCCCCGTTGTCCACACACGACCCGTTGAACATGAAGCACAACTGGGCCGCCAGCCCGGTGTAGCTCATCAGCACGTTGGCGCCGATCTGGTCGACCACGATGCCCAACGGTTGCGAGGCACGGATCCAGGCCGAGCCGACGAAGCCGGGCGGGACGCAGGAGGAGACGTTGAACTGGGCGGTGTAGCCTGGCGAGAGTTGCATGACCTCGCAGACCTGGGCGCGGAGGCAGTCGTCCTGGGCCTTGAACCAGATCTCGACCGAGGAGCACTCGGAGCCGGAGTTCTGGATGTAGAGCCAGGAGTTGAAGCCCAGGAAGCCCGAATACACCACCGGCGCGTAGAACGCGAAGCCACCGAACAGCGGGTCGTAGCGACCTTCCATGATGGCGCTCAAACCGCTGTAGGCGCCCGCCATGACCAGCGACGGGTTGGTGTTGCCAGGGGACTTGCGAACGACTTCCACGGCAATCGGCTCGCCGTTGAAGTAGTTCCAGTTGAAGGGGAAGGCGCCCGGCGTCGGGGAGACACCCGGCCAGCCTTCGGGCCAGGCGTTGTTGCGGCGCAGGCTGTCGATGTTCTCGCAGCGGTAGTACAACGGGTTGTAGGCCGGGAAGGGGTTGAAGCTGAAGACGATGGCGCTCTTGGCCGCGCGCGACACCTGGGCGCTCGTCCAGATCCAACTCGACCCTGGCTTCAGGAGGCCGGTGCATTCGAGCTTGAAGGGGGCGGCCACCTGGGGTTGGCAAAAGCCCTGGTTCTCGCCAAATAAGAGCATCGCCATTTTGGTCCACGTCGCGCCGACGTTCTGAGCCTCGATGACCCAGTCCACGTCGGTCGACGTGTTGCCGATGTAGCCCAGCACCGGCAACTGGACGTAGTTCGCCCCCAAGGCACTCACCGGCGGGCAGACCGACGGCGTGACGACCGGCGGCGGTACCACTGTCGATGTCGGCGTGGCGGTCGGGGTAGCCGTGAGGATGCTGCCCGGGAAGAATGGGAAGCGGTACGACGCCGTGCAGCAGAAGATGAACGACGACTGCTCGACCAGATACTCCGTGGTCAGATTGGCCAGGTAGCCCGGCGGCGGCAGGACACGGACCCGGAAGGAGCCAGTCGTTGACACATCGGTAAACTGCGCAACAGCGTCGGTACCCCCGAGGGTCAGCCCCGTCACGACCTGCTGGAGGACGTTGCCACCGGCGTCGAGCAACTGGACGGTGACGCCGCCGAGGCCTATCTCGCCCTCATCATAGCGGCGGTTGCCGTTGAGGTCCTGGAAGGTGTAGACGATGACCCGACCGTATGGGCGCGAACACGGGGTATTATCGGTCTTGTTGTCGCCCATCGAACCGGGGCAATCCGGCGTCGCCTGGGCGACGGGCTGCGCGCCCACGGTGGGCGGCTGCTCGTCGTGGGCCAGGGCCAACGACACGGAGACGGAGAAGAGTAGCAGGAGGCAGAAGGCCAACACTGCATACGACAGCGCGACGGGACGTCGCATACAGACACTCCTTTCCATGGTGGAAAGCGGCAGGAGAGTGCAAGCACGCTTACCCTGAGGCTAATAAAATCCTATATCTATTGACGAATCGGAGGGGCTTCCGGTCACGGGTGTGAAGACGAGATTAAGAGAAGATTAAGAATTCGGGGAAAGATAGACCTGACGGGTTTTGAAAACCCGTCAGGTCTATCCGGAAGTCAGTCCTTCGTTACTGTCGCGCGGCGGTCCAGTAGCTTATCGACCCGGTCGAGCTGTACTTCGACACCGATGCCAGGCCCCGTGGGGACGGATAGTGTGCTGTCCGGGTTGAGGACGAACTCTGGCTCGACAATGTCCTGATGGTAGTAGCGCCGCGACGCCGAGATGTCCCCCGGCAACTTGAAGTTGGGCAGGCTTGCCAGAGCCACGTTGCCGGCGCGCCCGATGCCCGTCTCCAGCATGCCGCCGCACCACACGGGCGCGTCGTGGGCGGCGCACAGGTCGTGGACCTCGATGCTCTCGGTGTAGCCGCCCAGGCGACCCGGCTTGATGTTGATGATGCGGCAGCTCCCCAACTGGAAGGCGAGGCGCGCGTCACCCAGCTTGTGGATGCTCTCATCGAGGCACAGCGGCGTCTTGACCTGGGCTTGCAACAGGGCGTGGTCGGCAATGTCGTCGTGGGCCAACGGCTGCTCGATGAGTAGGAGGTTGTAGGGGTCCATCGCCTGGAACGTCGGCGCGTCGGCGATCTGGTACGCCGAGTTCGCGTCGACCTGGAGCAAGATGTCGGGGTAGGCGCGCCGCAGCGCCTCCACGGCGTTGACATCGTAGCCCGGCTTGATCTTGATCTTGATGCGGCGGTAGCCGTCGTTTAGATAGCCGCCCACCCGCTCGACCAGCGCCTCCATCGACTTCTGGATGCCGACGCTCACCCCCACTGCGACGCGGTCGCGCGTCCCGCCGAGCGCCTGGGCCAGGCTGATGCCCTGCTGCTTCGCCCACAGGTCCCAGACCGCCGATTCGACGGCATGCTTGGCGAAGGGGTAGCCACGTACCGCCTCGAAGCGGCGGCGCACGTCGCGCGGCGTCTCCAAGGGTGTGTAACTCATGGTCGTCGCGCCCAGGCTCTTCTCCATCAGCATGGGCGCCAGGTAGTCGTGGATGATGAGCCAGGCGACCTGGGTCGTCTCGTAGGAGTACCACGGCCCGTCGCCGGCCCACTCGCCCCAGCCCGTCACGCCGTCGCTGTGGAGCGCGACCAGGATGCGCTCCTCGTGCGTCTTGACCCAGCCGCTCGTCTCGAAAGGCGAGACCAGCGGCAGCGTAATCTGGTACAGGTCCACGCGATCAATCTTCATGCTAAGTCCCTCCAGTCCACCAAGACCTGTCAGGTTTTGAAAAATTGTCAGGTCTCCTGCATTGTCATTTTCACAGGCGGGATCAGGGCTGAGTCAAACGTGTCACCCTCGCGCAGGTCGGCCACCGCTGCGAGGGCGTAGCGCAGACCCGCTACGAACGGCCCCAGTTGGACGCCCTGGTATGTCTCTCCCAGCGGCTCCAGCGTCTCCACCACCCACGCCAGGTGCCGCTCGGCTCCGCGCGGGTTCTCGTGCGCCATCAACTTGTGGAACGCGGCAGCCGCCCGAATCAGCCCTTGCAGGAAGTCCTTGTCCTGTCCCTCGGCCACGCCCCACGCCGCCTCTAGCGCCTCGTGCGCCTTCCAGTACAGCCCGGCATTGTACAACCGGGCGTACTGGGTCAGCGCCTCCGGCAGCGGCGCGACATCCTCAGCCGGGGTGTGCTCCTCGACCCGCCAGGGCGGCGGCGTGGGCAGCCGCACCAAACGGTAGAAGGCGACTGGGACCTCGCCCAGGTCGCCACGCAGCATCTCGACGGCCGAGTAGCCCAGGCCGAAGTAGTGCTCGAACGCCTGGCGGGTGTGCATTCGCCACGCCAGCGCCAGGTCTAGGTCCGCCGCCTTCACCGCCTGAAAGAGGTACGGCACCTGGATGAGCACCTCTAGCGCGTCGATGCCGGTGTCCAACTCGCCCGGCGCCAGCAACGGCGTCGCGCCCCTCGTCGCGCCACCTGTAGCGCCGACTTTAGTCGGCCCGCCGACTGCAGGCGGCGCTACACGCCGACCTTCCTGCCCCAGCCCTCCCGGCCACCGCCGCGCCGGGTTGGCGATGGGAATGCGCCTCACCCGCTCGAAGGCCACGGCATGAGCCTGGGAGAGCCGCTCGTGGACCCACTGCGAGCGCACCCACCAGTCGACCTGGAAGCGGTCGCTGGGCAAGCCGCGATTCAGGCTGTCCCGAATCTCGCCATAGACGTTGCGCAGGTAGGTGGAGTTGACGGCGCCGAGTTGGGTCAGGTTGAGGCTGGCGTTCACCGTCTCCAGCGGGTCGTAGGTCCAGGTGATCAGGTCCAGCCCCTGGCGGCGCACCTCGCCACGCTGCGCGCGCTTAAGCAGGTAGCCCAGGTTCAAGCCCCGATACTGGGGGTGGACACCCATCTGGTGCGAGACGTGTTTGAGGTTGCCGTCGGCTGTCGTCCCCAGGAAGCCGAACAGGAAGCCGACCATCTCGCCGCCCGGCTCGAATGCGCCAAGCACCAGGCCGCCGTTCTTCTGCGCCGTGACCAGCACGTGCGCGGGCGTGATGTCGACGCGGTCGAGGATGCCCCACGCCGCCCCCTGCAACTCTTCGGCAGCGTGATACTCTTCAGTCGCGTGTAAGCGGCGGATGGTGAAACCGGGGCGGAGTTGGGGTGGCGCTGGCATGTTTCTCACTCGGTGGTGATTGCGATAGCGAGGCATGATTGTAGCACACCCTGCGCGAAGGGCAAAGAAAAGGGCACAGCGGGCGGGCGGCAGGCCCAACCCTTGCTTGGGTAAACTTGGCTACAGAACGGCCGGCATCGCTGTGGCAAGACAAGGAGGCGCTCGTGAACCGACAGGGGCAACGCAAGGTCAGAACAGAAGAGCATGACACGGTGAGTGGTGACAAGGTGGTTGGGTCGGTCGTCGGCGAGGAGCGAGTGACGGGCCAGCAAGACGTCGTCGGCCGGGATGCGCTGGCCGAAGAGGTGGTGATTCCCGTCGTCGCCGAGGAGCTGGCCGTCGGCAAGCGCGAGATGGAAACCGGCCGCGTGCGCGTCATCAAGACCGTGCGCGAGCGCGAGGAATTGGTCGACGAACCGACGATTCGCGATGAGGTCCACGTCGAGCGCGTCCCCATCAACCAGTTTGTCGAGACGGCGCCCGCGATTCGCCACGAAGGCGACACCATGATCGTGCCCGTGCTCGAAGAGGTGCTGGTCGTGGAGAAGCGGCTGCGGGTGAAGGAAGAACTCCACATCACACGGCTGCGCGTCCAGGAGCGCAGCCCACAGCGGGTGACCCTACGCACCGAGGACGTCGCCGTCGAACGAGCTGACGCGCGGGGAAGCAACGACCGACGCGAGCCAGTTGATCTGTAATTATATTTACACTGGCACGCGTCTTGCTCCATCGCCCCTCGTGTCCGAAGGGTAAGACCCTTTCTTTCCAACCTAGGAGGTGACAAATGACGACAGTAGTAGGTTTGTTTGAGAACCGTGATCGGGCGCAGCGCGCCATCGAGGCGCTGCAGCGCGCGGGCTTCAACCGTGAGGATATGAGCATCGTCATGCGCGACCAGCGCGAAGCGAAGGCGCTGGCCGACGAGACTGGCGTGGGCGGCGCGACGGCCGCGGGCGCGGTCGGCGGTGGTCTGCTGGGTGGTCTCGGTGGTCTGCTCGTCGGCCTCGGCGCGTTGGCCATTCCGGGCATTGGCCCTATCATCGCCGCCGGCCCCCTCGTCGCCGCGTTGGCGGGCGCGGGTGTCGGCGCGCTGACGGGCGGTCTGATTGGCGCGCTGGTTGATGCCGGCGTGCCCGAGGAAGAGGCCCGCGTCTACCAGCAGGGCGTCGAGCGCGGCGGCATTCTGCTCAGCGTCAACGTCCCCAACAACCGTGAGAGCGAGGCGCGCCGGATTCTGGAGCAGAACGGCATGCGCGATGCCAAGTACCACCAGGGGCTGATGCAGAACCCCAACCATCGCTATGGGGACACGGACGGTGATGATGCCCAGGAAGCCGCGACGACGACCGGCGGCGCGGTGGCCGGCGGCACGGCCGGCGCGGCCATTGGCACAGCGGTCGCCGGCCCGGTCGGCACGGCGGTCGGCGCGGCGGTCGGCGGCACCATCGGCGCGGTCACCGGGCGCGGCGCGGCCGAGTTCGACGACAAGACCTTCCGCAATGAGTATCAGAACAGCCAGTATCGCGACCGCTACACCTGGGACCAGGCCCGCCCGGCCTACGAGTATGGCTGGACTAGCTACCGCCCCGAGTACCAGGGCCGCTCCTGGAATGACGTTCGCTCGGACTACGAGCGCAACTGGAAGGGCCAGGGTCGCTTCGCCGACTACGAGCCGATGATTCGGACGGCCTACGAGCGCCGCGCCAACTTCCGTGGCGCCACCGGCGGCAACCAGACCCTCAACCGCACCGGCGAAGGTGAGCAGGTCATCCCCGTGGTCGAGGAAGAGCTGCAGGTCGGTAAGCGCGCCGTCGAGCGCGGTGGCGCGCGTGTTAACGTCGATGTGGAAGAGAAGCCCGTCGAGGAGCAGGTGAACCTGCGCGAGGAGCGCGTGCGCGTCGAGCGCCGCCCGGTGGACCGCCCGCTGACCGACGCCGACGAGGCGTTTAAGGAAGGCACCATCGAGATGCGCGAGACGGTCGAGCAGCCGGTCGTCCAGAAGGCCGCCCGCGTCATCGAGGAAGTGGTCATCGGCAAGGACGTCAACGAGCGGACGGAGACGGTCCGCGACACTGTCCGCCGCACCGACGTCAACGTCGAGAACTTGAGCGGCGAGACGACGACCGGCGCGCGCACGACCGGCCAGTCGATGTCCACCGGCGCCCGTGGCTTCGAGACCTTCGACCAGGACTTCCGCAACAACTATAACACACGCTTCGCCAAGAGCGGCTACAGCTACGACCAGTTCACCCCGGTCTATCGCTACGGCTACACGCTGGCTAACGACCCGCGCTACAGCCAGCGCGAGTGGTCGGACATCGAGCCTGACGTGCGCCGCCACTGGGAGGAGCGCAACCAGGGCACGTGGGAGAACGTCAAGGACGCCATCCGCTACGCCTGGGACAAGGCCCGCAGCTAAGCGGCCCTCCCTTCGAGCAACAGGACGGGGAGACGACGGCCGCGCCGGGCCGTCGTCTCCCCGCTTGCTTGGCGCGCCAACTGGCACATGTCTTGCTTCCGTAAGACAGGAATTGGTCATGGGGCCAACGACGCCCCCCGGGGTAAGCGCGTTTACCCTTAGCTGACAATTCAACCATCAAGGAGGTAAGAGTGGCTACAGTTGCTGGTTTGTTTGAGAACCGAGATCAGGCCATCCGCGCCGCCGAGGCGCTCAAGACGGCCGGGTTGCGCGGCGAAGACCTGAGCATCGTCATGCGCGACAGGCGCGAGGCGGCCGACGTGGCCGAGGCGGCGGGCGCGGGTGACGCAACGGCCGCCGGCGTGGTCGGCGGCGGTATTCTGGGCGGTCTGGCCGGCTGGCTGGTCGGCATCGGCGCGCTGGCCATCCCTGGCATCGGCCCCATCGTCGCAGCAGGCCCGCTCGTGGCGGCCCTGACCGGCGGCGCGATTGGCGCGATGACCGGCGGCCTGCTGGGCGCGCTGGTTGATGCCGGTGTGCCCGAGGAAGAGGCGAAGGTGTACCAGACCGGCGTCGAGCGCGGTGGCATCCTGATGACCGTCAGCGCGCCCGAGGGCCGCGAGGCCGAAGTGCGCCGCATCATGGAAGCCAACGGCATGCGCGACGCGGCGTATCACCGCGACCTGCTGGCCAACAACCCGAACTATGAGTACGGCCAGGACGCGGGCGCGGACAAGACGGTTGGTGGCTCGCTGGCCGCCGGCGCGGCGGGCGCGGCCATCGGTACCGCCGTGGCTGGCCCCGTCGGCACGATTGTGGGCGGCGCCATTGGCGGCGCGGCCGGCGCAGGCGCGGGCGCAACGATGGATACCGCCGAGAAGCGCCAGGCGGGCGAGCGCGAGCCGCACGACGCCGACGAGACGACCAAGGGCGCGCTGGCCGGTGGCACGACTGGCGCGGTGATTGGCACGGCGGTGGCTGGCCCGGTCGGCACGGCTGTCGGCGCAGCCATCGGTGGCACCGTCGGCGCGGCCGGCGGCTCGGCCAACGACTACGCCGAGGCCGAGGGTGACTTCCGCCAGCACTACAACAGCAGCGCGTACCGCGACCGCTACACCTGGGACCAGGCTTCCCCGGCCTATCGCTATGGCTGGGACAACTACAACCAGGGCCAGACGTGGGACCAGGCGCGCACGAACTTGCAGCAGAACTGGCGCGGCCAGGGGGCTTGGAATGACTACGAGCCGATGGTCCGCGAGGGCTACGAGCGCCGCCACGGCTGGCGCGGCCAGGGCGGCGCGGGCATGACCGGCACGACCGGCATGGGCAGCGTCGGTACCGGCAGCATGGGCGACCAGGGCTACCACGGCCAGGGCGGCACGACCAGTTCGTCCAGCGCGTCGGGCATGGGCGGGACGCAGAGCAACCCCGCCACCTACGACCCCGAGCGCAAGTGGAACCGCGACAACGAGGGCTAAGCCCCCTCTCACGCAGACCGCGGAACGGTAAAGAAGAGACGGCCAGGATTCGGGTGAATCCCGGCCGTCTTGTTGTGTGTCTTGTCGCGCCTTACGGCGTCACGGCGCAGATGGCGCCTGTAGCGTCGCTGATGCTGTACTTCTGGCCCTCAGCGCCCGCCAGCACGCCCAGCGTGACCGTCGTCGTCGTGCCGACGACGTTCTTCAACTCGTAGACGATACACGGGTTGAGGCCACGGAACTCGAAGTAGCCTTCCGCGCTCGTCGTCGTCTGGGTCAGGAACGTGCCGCCCTGGTTGCCGGGGTTGGTGGGTGGAATCCACAACTGGATGTCCCGTCCGCCGCGCACGATGTTCGAACCGCACGCGTTGACGACGTAGCCCGCCACGGTGCCGAGCGGCGCGGCCACACTCACGCTCACCAACTGGTTGGCCGTCGTCATACACGACACAGGCACCGAGGCCGTGAAGCCCGCCAGGTTGATCGTGTCCACGCCACCGCTAGGGAACGGCACGGGGCGCGAGACCTGGCCGACCTGGGCCGTGTAGCGCTGGCCGGAGCGGATGTTGTTGAACACGACATTGCCATTCGAGCCGACGACGCCGCTGCCAACCTGGACGCCGTTCGGGTCACGCAGCGTGACCGTCGCGCCAGCGTAGACCGAGGTTCCGGTCGAGCCGCTGGGCGGACAGAGCGAGACCACGAGCGTCACCGTCTGGCACCCGCCGGGGGCCGTCGGGACGCCGGGGCAGACCACCGGGAAGCCCTCGAAGTCGAAGCGGGCCGAGCCGGCGTTGATGGGCGGGATGGGGAAGCCCTCGCTGCCCGACGCCACGTCCCCCGCCATGGGCATGTTGGCGGTAGGAACAACACGTTCCACCTTGACGGCGGCCAGGCCGACGAGGTTACGCAGGAATTGGCCGCTGCCCCCGAACACATCATGCTCCCAGTACACGGCGCTGATCACCGCGCTGCCCTTGAAGCCCGGGTTGATCACCCCCCACGTCGACAGGTCGATGTACTCCACCTGCTTCTCGTTGAGCTTCTCGCACACGTAGTCCAGCAACCCGTTCTGATCGTAGATGTAGATCACGAAGTCCGTGAACCCCGGCTTCGGCACGATGTTCTGGATCGCTAGCTCCGTCACGATCCCCAGACTGTTCCCCCGCTGCAACAGCGACGGGATACCAATCAAGCCCACGCCCGACGCCGTGCCGCCCAGCCCCGCCCCCGTCTGCCAGATGAAGCCCTGGGTCTCAGGGAAGAGGTTGTAGGCAATCGCCTGCAAGGGCGTCGTCCGCGCCGCCGAGTTGTACTGGATCAACTCCGCCACCGCTGCCACGTTCGGCGCGTTCACGAACGGATCCCCCGGACTCTCCCACGATTGGCTCTCCACCCGAATCGCCCCCACGTAGTTGCCCGGTAGGTTGTTGACCAGCGGTAGGTAGAACGTCTGCTCCCCACGCGGGCAGATCCAGTCCACAATCGTGGTGATGATGCCCCCGTTGTGGTCCATGAAGTAGACCTTCACCTTGGCCGCCACCGTCCCCGACAGGTTCTGGACGTAGACCCGCGTGTCCCAGCCCTGCTGCTCGCGGTAGATCAGCGGCCCGTAGGCCACTTGCGCCCCACCCCCGTTGTCCACACACGACCCGTTGAACATGAAGCACAACTGGGCCGCCAGCCCGGTGTAGCTCATCAGCACGTTGGCGCCGATCTGGTCGACCACGATGCCCAACGGTTGCGAGGCACGGATCCAGGCCGAGCCGACGAAGCCGGGCGGGACGCAGGAGGAGACGTTGAACTGGGCGGTGTAGCCTGGCGAGAGTTGCATGACCTCGCAGACCTGGGCGCGGAGGCAGTCGTCCTGGGCCTTGAACCAGATCTCGACCGAGGAGCACTCGGAGCCGGAGTTCTGGATGTAGAGCCAGGAGTTGAAGCCCAGGAAGCCCGAATACACCACCGGCGCGTAGAACGCGAAGCCACCGAACAGCGGGTCGTAGCGACCTTCCATGATGGCGCTCAAACCGCTGTAGGCGCCCGCCATGACCAGCGACGGGTTGGTGTTGCCAGGGGACTTGCGAACGACTTCCACGGCAATCGGCTCGCCGTTGAAGTAGTTCCAGTTGAAGGGGAAGGCGCCCGGCGTCGGGGAGACACCCGGCCAGCCTTCGGGCCAGGCGTTGTTGCGGCGCAGGCTGTCGATGTTCTCGCAGCGGTAGTACAACGGGTTGTAGGCCGGGAAGGGGTTGAAGCTGAAGGCGATGGCGCTCTTGGCCGCGCGGCTGACTTGCGCCGACGTCCAGATCCACGCCGCGCCGGGCTTGAGCAAGCCCGTGCACTCCAGCTTGAAGGGAGCCGCGACTTGCGGCTGGCAGAAGCCCTGGTTCTCGGGGAACAGCAGCAGGGCGATCTTGGTCCACGTCGCGCCGACGTTCTGAGCCTCGATGACCCAGTCGACCCCCGTGGACGTGTTGCCGATGTAGCCCAGCACAGGTAACTGAACATAGGTACCCGGTGTCGGGTCGGCCATCGCGGCGGTATCAGGACCGGCGGCGATGGCTCCCCAGACCAGGCCCAATGCCAGCGCCAGCGCCAGCAGAGCCACGCTAAGGAACCGTCTCATAGACTGACCTCCTCGCCCAGACGAAGGGCGACAGACCGCCGACAAACGAGGTGGCCCTCTCATCGGCTGTCGTCCCCTCTCCGCCTATAGTCACCCCCGTCTCTCAGTTCGGGGGTAGACGTGGTGAACGCGCATGCTGTTCAAACATATAGACGCGCTCAAGCGCGCCAGGTTATGGCCGCCGGGTCAATGTTTTGCAATCTGCCAAAACTCGCCCGGCGCTGTAGACCTGACCAAACGAGTGGCAAAGTATACACCATTCGGCCGGGGAACGGGGTCTTCGGTGGGCCAGGCGAGAAGAGGTCATCGGCGGAGCGCGGAGGTGACGAGTAGAGCTTACCGCTACCCAACTGCCAATCATGCTCCTCAAGACGACGAGCAGCATGAGGGCACTGGCGACGATCCCCGCCATCCTTAACACTCCCTTAACACGGGCTTAAGTCAGGGTTAACCATGCACTCGTCCATTTCGGCTATCCTGTCCACAGCGCTTCGCGCACACAGACAAGGAGGATTGTTCCCCATGACCCAACGCCTGGCCCTGACCATCTCTGCCGCAGTGACGGCCTTTGTCCTGGTGCTTGTGGGCGGTATCGCCGCCCGCGCCTCCGTCAGCCAGCGTGCCGCCGCCGATGTACCGCCGCCTGCGCCTGCGTCGTCCGCTGCGGCAGCGCCAGCCCCGCACTATGCCATCTCGCCGCAAGAGGCTGCCCAAATTGCCCTCCGAGTGGCGCCGGGCACGCAACTCACGAGCAACCCTGACCTGGTGCGCTTCCAGGGCGCCGTCGCGTACGAAGTCACCCTCGACCGTGGTCAAGTCTATGTTGACGCGAACACGGGTCAGGTGCTCTACAATGGCGCGCCGGCGATCCTCGCCTCAGCCGGTCCGACCTTATCGACGGGCACGACCCGTAAGCACGAGGCTGAGCACGAAGCGCACGGCGAGAAGCACGACACTAAGCAGGGCGAGAAGCACGACGATTAGTCGGTCTCCCCCTCTCAGGGAGAAGGACCCTTGAAACACATCATCCTGTTCTCCATCGCGGCCATGGTAGCGGTGTGGCTCCTGGCCCAGTTCGTCAGCCTGGTGGCCTTCCGCCCCACCAATCCACCCGTCGTCGCCGAGCCGCAGTGGGACAGCCCTCAGACGCGCGCCCTGGCCCAGCGGGCCTGCTTCGCCTGTCACAGCAACGAGACCGTTTGGCCGCTGTACTCCTACGTGGCGCCCTCGTCGGTTCTGGTCGTCCACGATGTCCAGGAAGGGCGTCAGGAGTTCAACTTCTCGGAGTGGACGACCCGCAAGCGCCTACCGTCGGCGCGGAAGCTCAACGAGGAAATCGCTGCGGGCAGCATGCCCCCCGCCACCTTCCTGCTGCTCCACCCGGAAGCACGCCTAACCGATCAAGAGAAGCAGCAGTTGATGCGCGGCTTCGAAGCGACATTGAATAGGAAGTAGAAGGGAGACACCCATGCCGTCTACACGCCCGCCCCGGCCCGCCAAACGCGACGCCGCCGACGTCAAGCTACTTATCGCTGCGGTCGCTCTAGGTGCAACCGTCGGCGCGTGGAGCGTGTTCAGTCACAACGAGGCCCCACCGACGACTGGGGTGGACGCGCCCCTGGCGCAGGCAGCCGCAGGCAGGCTCGGCGCACCCGTCCTCCGTGAGGCGAGCGCCCCGCCACGCCAGGCCGTCGTCCAGGCGCCAGCCGCGCCCAGGCCAGTGACCAAGACGCGCTCGTCGCGCTAGCCAGGAGAAGTAGCTCATGACACCTAACATCGAGGCGGACCGCCCCTCAATCCCCCTGCTGACCGCGACGCTGCTGCTGCTCGCCGTCGTCAGTGGCGCGCTGGCCGCCGTCTTTGTCCTGCCCGCCGTCGCGCCCGCGTTGAGCCTGTCCCTGGTTGGCTCCGAAGCCAAAGGGTACTGGTATCTGGCGCGCGGCGCGGGTTTGGTGGGCTACACCCTGCTGTGGCTATCAGTGGCGCTCGGCCTGCTGATGACTAACAAGCTGGCCCGCGTCTGGCCCGGCGGCCCGACCGCCTTCGACCTGCACCAGTTCAGCAGCGTGCTCGCGCTAGCCTACGCCGTCTTCCACATGCTCATCCTCCTCGGCGACCGCTACCTGAGTTATACCCTGCCCCAACTCCTGGTCCCCCTCGCCAGTCAGGACTATCGTCCGCTGGCCGTGGCCCTGGGCCAAGTCGCGCTGTACATCATGCTCCCCATCACGTTCAGCTTCTACGTACGTGGCCGCATCGGCCACCGCGCCTGGCGGTTGCTCCACTTCGCCAGTTTTGCGCTATACTTGCTGGTAGGGGCGCACGCTTGGCTAGCCGGGACCGATTCGGGGGCTCCGCTGGTCATCGCCCTGTACACAGTGACCGGGGCCAGTGTGATCTTCCTGACCGTCTACCGCATCTTGATCTCAATCAAGCTCCCGGTCCCACATCGCCACGATGGAAGCTACCCTGTTACTGGTGGAAGATGACGAGAGCATCGCTGAGCCGCTGCTGTTCGGCCTGCGCCGCGAGGGCCTGCGCGTACTCCACGCCGCCGACGGCCCGAGCGGGCTGGACCTGGCCCGCCGCGAGCGGCCAGACCTCGTCATCCTCGACGTCATGCTGCCCGGCCTCGACGGCTACCAGGTCTGCCAGCGCCTGCGCGCCGAGTCGACCGTCCCTATCCTGATGCTGACGGCGCGCGGCCAGGAGATGGACCGCGTCTTTGGCCTGGAATTGGGAGCCGATGATTATGTCGTCAAGCCGTTCAGCTTCCGCGAGTTACTGGCGCGGGTGCGTGCTCTGCTCCGCCGCCGCGAGCTCGACCGCGGCGAGAGCGCTGCGCCAGACGATAGTCTGCGCATCGGCGACATCGTCCTGGACCGCACGGCGCACCGTGTGACGCGCCACGGCCAGCCCGTCGAGTTGACGCCGCGCGAGTTTGCCCTGCTCCAGATTCTCATGGAGCGCGCGGGCCAGGCCCAACGCCGCCAGGACTTGCTCGATCTTGTCTGGGGCGAGGAGTGGGTCGGCGACCCGCGCACCCTGGACGTCCACATTCGGTGGCTACGAGAGAAGATCGAAGATGTCCCCTCTGTCCCCACCTACATCCAGACCGTCCGCGGCTACGGCTACCGCTTCGCCCCGCTCCCCGACGCCCCAGCGGCCCACGACGCGTAGCCTCCAGAGCCGCCTGCTGCTCACTTACCTCTCGCTCATGGTGCTCAGCCTGGGCGCCCTGATCCTCTTCACCGGAGTGCGCCTGCAGCGCGCCACTCTGGAACAGGCCGCCCACGACCTGGAAACCCAGGCCTTCATTATCGCCAGTTCGGTACGCGAGCCGGTGGCGCGCCGCGAGGAGGGGCACACGGACGACGACGCCCTGAGCAAGCTCGCGCAGGCCTATGCCCGCGACACCAACACCCAGGTAACTATTGTGAATCAGGCCGCCGAGGTGTTGGCGAGTTCGGCCCGCCACGACGAGGATGATGACGACCACGACGGCCTGGAGCGCGCCCCGTTGACGACGCCCGGCCACGTTATTCGCCAGGACCCCGCGACGGGCCGCGAGCGCCTGATCGCGATGGCTCCCATCGCCCAGGACAATGGCGCCCCCGTCGGCTTTATCCAGTTGTCGGCCCCCATGGACCCGGTCTACGGCGAGATGCGCCGCGTCTGGTGGCCCCTCCTGACCACGGCCGGGCTGATCCTCGCCGTCACAGCCCTCGTCAGCCTGGCCCTCGCTGGCGCCATCGCCCGCCCCATCGAGCATCTCACCGCCGGCGCAGAGGCCATGGCGGCCGGCGACCTGGCCCAGCACGTGACGCCCGGCGGCCCAGACGAGGTGCGTCGGCTTGGCGAGTCCTTCAACCGCATGGCCGAACGCGTCCGCGACATGCTGGCTCGCCAGCGTGACTTCACCGCCTACGCGGCGCACGAACTGCGCTCGCCGCTGACGGGTTTGCGGCTGCGGCTGGAGATGCTCCAGAAGTACCCCGATGACCCCGTCCTCGCTGGCCGCTACACCGACCAGATGGGACGCGAGATTCAGCACTTGCAGCGCCTGGTGGACCACTTGTTGGCGCTCACGGCAGCCGACGAGGCCGACGCCGCGCCACGCGTGGCCCTGGACCTGGCCCCGCTGTTGTACGACCTGGCGGACGAGATGGGACCGCTGGTGCGCGAGGCAGGGCTGCGGCTCGACGTGGACGTCCCCGACCACCTACCGGCGGTCCAGGCTAACGCCGAGCAACTCGGTATAGCCGTCCACAACCTGTTGGATAACGCGGTGAAGTACACGCCGGCGGGGGGCGCGGTACGGCTGTCGGCGCGAGAGAGCGGGGGCAAGGTGGCAATCAGCGTCGCCGATACGGGGGTAGGGATTCCGGCCGAGGCGCTGCCCCACATCTTCCAGCGCTTCTACCGCGTCGACAAGGCGCGCTCACGTCGGCAAGGCGGCGCGGGGCTGGGCCTGTCGCTGGTCCAGCGCATCGTCGAGGCCCACGGCGGCGCGGTGACGGTGGCGAGCCAGCCAAACGCTGGTAGCACCTTTACCATTACCCTCCCGACGCGGTCGTAGTTGTCAGGCCTTCGTGTCCGAGGTCGTCTGCGCGCGGAGTTTGGGGAGGGGGGCGAAGCCGTGGTTGACAGCGCGGACACCGCCGGTGGGGTCGATGACAATGGTCGTGGGCACCGTCAGCACGCCAAAGCGGTCGGCCAATCCCCGCTCGGCCACAGCGTCAACGGGGACGATATGCACCGCCGTTTCCTGGGCCAGACGGTCCAGGGCGGGCGCCTGGGCGACGCGACACTGGTGGCAGTCGTGGCTCCAGAAGTAGAGCACGGTGGGGCGGTCGGGGGCCAGGCTCACGCCGTGAACGGCGCGCGCCGCCCGGCGACGACTCAGGGGGGCCAGGACGCGTAGGCCCAGCGGCAGCAGGGCAAGCAGCCCCAGCAGAACGACACTGACCATAAGACGCTCTTCGACCATCACGCCATTCCCTTCTCTAGCTCCACGTCGGCAGCGCCACGCGGATGCCGACCCGCGCCAGTTGATAGTACACAAAGCAGCCCACGCAGAAGCCAAAGAACAGGTTGACCGCCGCCAGGGCGATGACAATCCAGGCCAGGGTCCAGCCAACGACCGCCGCCCCGCTCAGCAGGGCGAGGGTCGCCGCGAGCAGGAACAGCGCGCCCACGCCCTGAGCGAACAGGTGCGCCGCCGGCGTGTCCGGCTCGACGTCGGGCTTGAGCCAGCCGCGCGGCTTGACGACGGCGTGATAGACGCGCTTGAACAGCCCCGCGCGCGGCCAGACTGTGCCAACGGCCATCACCAATCCGACAAAGGCGACCAGCCACACCTGGTTTAGGACAAATCCCAGGACGAGCAGCGCGATGATGGACATCTGGTTGAAGCGCAATTCCGAGCGATCCAGCGGGCGTTGCGTCACCGGCATCAGGGTCTCCTTCAGGCAGCTAGATGGCGAAGTCCTCACCGACCCACACGCCATCCTTCGGCGCGTGGATGTGCGGCTCGTGGGAGTGGTACTGCACGACCGCCTCCAACTCGTCGAGGCGGCTCAACACCGAGGCCAGCGTGGCGCTGACCGTATCGGGCAGCATGGTATGGTCCAGGTCGGGCGCGCCGATGAACGGGCGCGGCTTGCTGCGCACCACGACCTGGCCCGGCACGCCGACCACGACCGAGTTAGGCGGCACATCCTTGACGACCACGGCGTTCGCGCCGATGCGGCTATTAGCGCCGACGGTGATGGCGCCCAGAATCTTGGCCCCGGCGCCGACGACGACCTTGTCGCCCAGCGTCGGGTGTCGCTTCCCCTTGGCCAGGCTCGTCCCACCCAGCGTCACGCCGTGGTAGAGCGTCACGTTCGCCCCCACCTCAGCCGTCTCGCCAATCACGACGCCCATGCCGTGGTCGATAAAGAAGCCAGGTCCGATGGTCGCGCCGGGGTGAATCTCGATGCCCGTGAACCAGCGCATGACCTGCGATAGGGCGCGCCCCGCGAACTTCAGGTTGCGCTGCCAGAGCCAGTGGGCCAGGCGGTGGCCCCAGACGGCATGCAAGCCGGGATACAGGAGCACGATCTCCACCGGGTTGCGGGCCGCCGGGTCGCGCTCCATCACCGAGTCGATATCACGCTGCAACGTGCGGAACA
>CAZLBQ010000059.1:0-17659 GCA_964557745.1 uncultured Anaerolineales bacterium | reverse complement strand
CGGGCCGCGCCGCTGCGCATCATCCTCCAAATGTGGGCAGGCGCGCAGGGGATGCAGCTGACCCACGCAGGGGCCGTTGGTCGGCCCGAGGGCGGGGTTCTCGTGGCCGGCAAAGGCGGCTCCGGCAAGTCGAACACGGCTCTGGCCTTTCTGGCCTCTCCTCTCGCCTATGTCAGCGATGACTACTGCCTCCTCGACCCGGCCTGGCCGACGACGATCCACAGCCTGTACAGCTCGGCTAAGACCCACGCCCGCGATATCGAGCGCCTGGCGTTTCTCCAGGCCATAATTAGCAACCCGGAAGAACTGGGGGCCGAGAAGGCGCTCTACTTCCTGCACGACTGGCGGCCGGAGAAACTGCTGCCGGGCTTTCCGTTGCGCGCGGTCCTCATGCCGCGTGTCGCGGACCAGGACGCGACGACTCTGACCCCGGCCTCGCCGGGCGCAGCTCTGGCGGCTCTGGCCCCAAGTACGATGCTCCTGGCCCCGAGCGCGGCGCGCGAGACGTTCGCGCGGCTGGGCGCGGTCGTCCGCCGTGTCCCGTGCTACGTCCTCAACCTGGGACGCGAGGCGGCTGGCATACCGCCGGTGATCAGCGCGGTGCTGGACGACAGCCTGGCGAGAAGCGGCGCGGCGTGGTGACGCAGGCGCAGATTGACGCGTTGAAGTGGTTTCACGACTTCGACTTCCCAGGCGGGCTGAAGGCGCGGTCCGCTGACCGGGAACACGCCGTCTTTCACCGCATCCACTGGCAGGTGATGAGCGAGTGGCTCAAGGCTGTCGACTTCAGGGACAAGACGGCGCTGGACGTGGGCTGCTGGGACGGCTACTTCAGCTTTCTGGCGGAGGAGTTAGGGGCGCGGCGCGTGCTGGCGGTTGACGATTACTCGCAGAACTGGGGCAGCCAGGAGTGCTTTTGGCTTGCCAGGGCGCTGAAGGGGTCGACGGTGGAACTGCTGCCCGATGTGTCTGTCTATGACCTGAGCACGCGCGTCTCCGCTACCTTCGACGTCGTGCTGTTCCTGGGCGTCTACTACCATCTGCACGCGCCCTACGCGGCGTTCGCCGAACTCCGTAAGGTGTGCCACGCGACGAGTGTGGTGGTGATTGAGGGAGAGTGTATCCAGGACCGTGAGGCGGCTTATGCGCGCGTCCCGCTCGACAAGCCGCACGGCTCCATCTTCGTGCCCACCATCCGGTTGCTGATCAGCATGCTGCGCGCGTGCTACTTCGAGGTTGAGCGGGTGTACTCGATGCGGGAGATGGCCGTCTCGAACCTACTGGCGCTGGCGGACCCGGCCGACGTCCTCAAGCTGGCGCGGCGGCGGGTTCAAGCCCACCACGAGGCCCAGCGTGCCCGGCCAGCCGAGGGTGGTGATGATCGCGTCATGATCTTCGCCCGCCCGTTCCAGGGAAAGAATCCCTATCACCCGTACAAGCCGCTGTTTGGCCTGGACCAGTTCGATGTTAGCGGGCGCTTCTCAGACGCTCCCGGACCGCCTTGAAGATGGCCTCGCGCCGCCAGCTACCCGACCAGTAGTGAATGGCGAAGGCCGAGTCGGCCACCTGGACGCGCGCCTGTTCAGGCGAGAAGCTACTGGCCCAGGTATCCCAGCGGCTGACCGGATAGAGCGTCTCCGAGGGGACGATGGTCACCTGCTCCGGGTGCGGGTACGTCTGGCAGGCGCGGCTGAGCAGGAAGACGGAGACGGCATCGAGGACGCTCGGCGCGCGCTGGTAGCGGACGAGAAGCTCGAAGACGCGCTCCCAGAAGGGGTGGCCCGGCCGCGACGCGATGAACGCGTCGCACACAATCTGGTCCAGCCCACGCGAGCGGACGCCCGGCTCGGCGGCGTGGGAGGCCGGCTCCAACCCCATGACCAGTTCCTGGCCCACCACCAGGTCGTCGATGGGGCGCAGACACTCGAAATCGAGGTCGACATAGACCCCGCCATAGTGGTGGAGGACGAAGTAGCGCCAACTGTTGGTCCGCTTGATGTTCTCGTCGTAGCCGTCGTAGATGGGGATGAACCAGGGATAGTGCTGCGCCAGGAAGGCGCGGCTGTCGTCGTCGGTCCAGAGCCGATACTGCCAGGTGGGGTGGTAATGGATCCAGCTGGCTTGCCACTGCTTGTATTCGGGTGGAATCGGGCTGGTCTTCCAGGTCTGGTGGATCAGGCAGGGAATCACAATCTTTACCTCAGTGGAATGCTTCGCACCGTCCGAATTTTACGTGCGGCGCTCGTGTGGTCCAAGAATCGGTGGTCCATAGCTCGGCTCGCTGTGGAGAGAAATTGAAGTATGCGTGTCCTGGTATGGAGCGAGGGCTTCTGGCCTGACATTGGGGGTGTTCCCACCCTCAGCGCCCAGCACGTCTGCGCTCTGGCAAGGCGTGGCTATGACTGTCTGGTCATTAGCTCCCGTTCCGCTACGGCGGTTCCGGCCCAAGACGTCTATCATGGCATCCCCGTCCACCGCTTCGCCTTCGCCCAGGCGCTGCTTGCCCGTGACGCGCCGCGTATCTGGGCCATCCGACGGCAGGTCGCCGCGCTCAAGGAGGCGTTTCAGCCGGATGTCATCCATATCCACGAGTGCGGCTCGAGCGCCTTCTTTCATCTGCTGAGCCGCTCCGCCTCGCCCGCCCCGGTTCTGCTGACGATCCACTCGCTGCTGCCGCAGATGCTCGATCCACACGGGCTGCTCACACAGATGCTGCGCTCGGCCGATGCCGTCGCCGCCGTCTCGCAGGCGATGCTCGACGACGTGCGCTCCCTCGCCCCCGACGTCACGCCGCGCACGTCGCTCGTCTACAACGGTCTGGCGCTGCCGGAGCTTCAACCGACCCCGCTCACAGCCGCAGCCTTCGCGGCCCCGCGGCTATTGTGCCTGGGCCGCGTCGTCGTGGAGAAGGGGTTTGACGTAGCGCTGGCCGCCTTCGCCCGCCTCGCGCCGCGCTATCCGACGGCGCGCCTCACCGTCGCCGGGGACGGGCCGGCGCGGGCCGACCTGGAACGGCAGGTGGCCGCGCTGGGGCTGGCGGACCGGGTGGAGTTCACGGGCTGGGTGCTACCGGAAGACGTGCCCGCCCTCATCGACGCCGCCACCGTAGTCGTCATGCCGTCGCGTTGGCGCGAGCCGTTTGGCCTGGTGGCGCTGGAGGCGGGCCTGATGACGCGGCCCATCGTCGCCACGCGTGTGGGCGGCCTGGCCGAGGTTGTCGCGCATGGCGAGACCGGGTTGCTGGTCGAGAACGAGGACAGCGAGGGTCTCGCAGACGCCATTGGCTCTTTGCTGGACCACCCCACCTTGGCTAGCGCGTTGGGGCAGGCCGGACGGCGGCGGGCGCAGGAGAGGTTCAACGCCGAGCGCTTTGTCGACGCCCACGAGACTCTGTATCGACGCCTCGTCGAGAGGAGAGGGCGCGGTGCTTAAGGCGGCAGTGGGGCAGCGCAGCGTCATGACGGGCAGCGGTCTGGTTGCGGCGGCGCGCAGCCTGCTCCTCAGCGCGGCTCTTTTCGCCGTCTCGCTTGCCATCCGGCTGCCGGACCTCACCCTGATTCCGCGCTACAGCGACGAGGGCTTCGAAGTTCTCCAGGGCCTCGACATCGCCCTGGGTCGCGCGCTGCCCCTCACCGGCGTCAGCCCGTACTATGGCCCACTGTTCGCCTACCTCATGGCCGCCTTGTTCCGACTATTTGGTGTCCACCCTGAGGCGCCTCGCCTCGTCGCCGCCACCTTCGGCGCGCTCACCGTCGTCGCGGTGTACTGGTTGGGCCGGCTGGTGTACAGTCACGTCGCGGGGCTCGTGGCCGCCGTTCTCACCGCCGCTTCGCCCAGCCTCGTCGTCTATACCAGCCACCACGGCTGGGCCAACTCGCTCACCCCGTGCCTGGTCGTTGCGATGCTGGCCGCGTTGTCTGCCGGCGCCACGCGCCGCGACGCCCGCCTGCTCGCGGCCAGCGGCTTGCTCGCGGCCCTAGCGCTGCAAACTCACCCCACCGTCGCGCCCGCGCTCATCGGGGCCGCCCTCTGGACCCTGTCACGGCTTGGCCTCCGTAGCACCCTGAAGGAACCGGGTGTCTATGCCGCCCTGGGATTGTTCGCCCTCGGCTACGCGCCCGTGATCGTCGCCAACGTGCGCCCTGGTAGTCCTGTCGCGGGTCTTGCCGTTGACGGAGCCTCTCCCTTCACCCCTACCCTTCAACCCGACGTTTACCTCCAGCGCGTGACTGTCTTCGCCAAGGATTGGCTCTTGACCAGTGGCGGGCAGATGGTCGGGGCGGGCTTGCCGTCGCCCTGGGCCGCGCGGGCGCTCATCCTCGCGCTAGGGCTGTTGACGGTGCTGGGGCTGGCCTGGTCCTGGCGACAGGGCGCGCGTCTGATGCCCATCGTCTTTGTGACCTCAGGGCTGTTGCTGCCACTGTTCGTGGACCCCGTCAACTACCGCTACTTCGCCTACATGCTCCCCCTGGCCTACCTCGCCACCGGCAGTGTCGTTACCGCCATGTCGATGGATCACCCGGCGGCCGGACCCGTCGCGCGCAGCCTTGCGTTGGTCTGGCTTGCCGCGCAGGTAGTCTTCGCTGTGCTGACAATGAGCGCGTATCGGCAGCAGATGGTGGCCGAGGGCAAGACGAATGCCGAGTACACGCGGCTGGTCGACACGATCCGCGCCCGTGGGGCGTGCGGGCCAGGACTGATCGTCGAGGACTACCCGTTGAACCTCAGCGACCCGGTGGCGACCCAGGCGTGGTACGCGCTGCACGCCATCGACTACGTCCTGACCCTGGCGGACTGTCCGCACACGGTCTTGCCTCAGCGGACAGTCCGCCAGCAGATGAGTTCTCAAGGCAGTCCGATCTGGCTCATCACGCCCGAAGCGGGCCGGGCGGCCTACGCGCCGTATCTCACTCTACCTCCCGCCGCCGTCTTCTTCCCGGCGCCCATCGACGCCACCGTCGTCCCGGTCGGCCTCTTCCAGAGGGTAGCGCCATGAGTCTGGCCATCGAACGCTCCCCCTCCCGGGTGAGTAGCGCCGGCTGGGCCGCCTACCGCCTTGACGCGCTGCTCGTCGCGCTACTGTTTCTGGTCGCCGTGGCCGTGCGGCTGCCCTACTTCCTCCTCGTGCCTCTGTACTCCGACGAATGGTACGAGATTCTGTGGGGGCTGGATATCGCCTTCGGTCGTCGCCTGCCCCTGACCGCCGTTGACGCCTACGTCGGGCCATTCTTCGCCTACCTGCTGGCCGCGCTGTTTCGTATCCTGGGTCTCAGCCCATCGCTGCCGCGCCTGACGATGGTAGTGGGAGGGGCGCTGATGGTCGTGGCGGTGTACTGGCTCGCGCGCGCTGTGGGCGGGCGGTGGGCCGGGCTGGTCGCCGCCGCTCTGACCACGACCTGCCCGTTCCTGGTGACATACGCCAGCCACATGGCGTACTCTAGTTGCCTCACGCCGCTGTTCATGACGCTGACCCTTGCCGCGCTGTATGTCGGCGTCACACGTGACCGTCCCTGGCTGCTCGCCCTGGGCGGCTTGCTGGCGGCCGTCACGCTCCAGACCCACCCGACTGGCGGCGTCGCGCTGGTGGGGATCGTAGTCTGGTTCCTGGCGCGCCTCAACATCGGCTCGTGGCTCCGCCGCCCGGCTCCCTATCTCGCCTTGGCGCTCTTTGGCCTGGGCTATGCCCCAATGTTGATCGCCCATCTGCGGCCCGGCAGCCCGCTCCTCGATCAGGTCGAGCAGCGCACGTATGCCTTCGCGCCGACCACCTCGCCCGCCGAGTATGTGACCCGTGTCCTCACGCTCGCCAAGAACGTCGTCTATCTGGCAGGTGGTGGGCTGCCGCCCAACACGGCTGTACTCTGGGTGGCGGCGGCTGTCATCGGCGCGCTAGCGGTGTTCGGGCTGCTGCTGGCCTGGCGGCAGGGTGACCGTCTGCTGCCGCTGGTGTTCCTGTCGACGCTGCTGTTGCTTCCCATGGTGGTCAAGCCGTCTGTTCTGCGCTACTATCTGTTTCTCGTGCCGCTGGCCTACGTCGCCGTTGGGCTGGCGGTCGTGCGGCTAGTCGAGGTGGCGCGGACGCGCCTGAGCGACGGGCCGGGGCGACTCCACGTGGCGCGGCTGGGGATGGGGGTAGGACTGGCGCTGTTGACCCTCTATCCGCTGGTCACGATTGACGCGTACTACCGGTATGTCACGGCGGCGGGTGTCACCAACGCCGAGTATCTCCGTCTGGCCGCTGAGGTGCGCCAGCTAGGCGCCTGTGGCGACGCGTTGTTTGTCGAAGCCGATCCTCTCGACCCTACAGACCCGGCCAGGCTCGCGCAAGCGTTCGTGCTCATCGGCATCACCTACAATCTCACCCTCGACACATGCGCCCATACCGTGCTCACGACAGAGGAGATGCTGCCCCGTGTGGCCGACCGCGCGGAGCCGGCGTGGACTATCGTGGCTGAGGTTCCCGGCATGACAAGCGTGGCCCAGCCGCACTGGCAGCCGCTCGCCGCGGGCGCCGTGCCCATCAACGCCGTCCAGGCTGTGCTGCGCGTCTACCGCGTCCCTGGACAGCGCGAGCCAGCAGGTAGGGTTCCGTGATTATGAACGACGCACTGCACGTTAGTGTCATCATCCCGGTCTACAACGGCGAGCGCTACCTGGGCGAGGCCATCGCCAGCGCCCTCGGCCAGACGTACCCGCCGTTGGAGGTCATTGTCGTCGACGACGGCTCGACGGACGGCAGCGCCGCCATCGCGCAGGGGTGCGGCTCGCCGGTGCGGTACGATCATCAATCCCATCGCCCATCCGGCGGCGCGGCGGCGGCGCGGAATCGCGGGGCCGAGCTGGCGCGGGGCGAACTGTTGGCCTTTCTCGACGCCGACGACGTCTGGCTGCCCGACAAGCTCGCCCGCCAGGTCGCCGCCATACGGGACGACGTCGAACGGACAATGGTCTTTGGGCATGTGCGCCAGTTCATCAGCCCGGAGCTGGAGGAGAGTGTGAAGGCCGCTATCGTGTGCCCGCCCGACCCGGCGCCCGGCTTGGCCCCCGGCGCGCTTCTCATCGCGCGCGCCACCTTTCTGGCTACCGGGCTGTTCGACCCAGGCTGGGGCGTCGGCGAGTTCATCGACTGGTACCTGCGCGCCGTCGAGCGCGGCCTGAAGACCGTCATGCTCGCGGATGTGGTTATGCTGCGGCGGCTGCACCGCACGAACCAGGGTATCCTCCAGCGTGACGCGCGCCTCGACTACGTGCGCATCGTCAAGGCCGCCCGCGACCGCCGCCGTGACCAGGCGGGGCGCGAGACGAGCCAGAATCGAGGCGAGGCATGACAGTCGCCGCAGGCGCCTGCTGGCCGACGCCAGACCAGTTGCTCTTGCTCCGCGCCGCCCTCTGGCAGGGCCAGCCCGCCCTGGCCGCCTGGGCGGAGTGGACGGAGGGCCACGACATCGACACCGTCGACGTCGGCTCGCACCGCCTGCTGCCCCTGGTCTACACCAACCTGCGCGCGCTGGGTGTGGAGCATCCCTTGTTGGGGCGGTTGAAGGGTCTGCACCGGCGGACGTGGTACGAGAACCGCTTGCTGTTTCACCACATGATCCCGCTCGTCCAGGCGTTCGAGGCGGCGGGCATCCAGACGCTGATCCTGAAAGGCCCGGCCCTGGCCAGCCTTACCTATCCCGACCTTGGCGCGCGGCCGATGGAGGACTTCGACCTCCTGGCGCCCACGGCGCAGGCGGCCGACGCCCTGGATCTCCTGGCGACGCTGGGCTTCCGCCCCAGCCCGCGCGCCGTTCAGGCCTTCAAGCCCGGCTACCTGTCCGTCATTCACTCGTACCCGTTTGTCGACGCCGAGGGGTGGGAGTTGGACTTGCACTGGCATGTCCTGGCCGAGGGCTGTCAGCCCGACGCCGACGCCGATTTCTGGGCGGGGGCCGTCCCCTTCGACCTCGACGGCGTCGCGACGCGCACGCTGAACGCGGCGGACCACCTGCTGCACATCTGTGTCCACGGCGCACGGTGGAATGAGACGCCGCCTGTGCGCTGGGTCGCCGACGCGGTGCGGCTGCTCAACGCCGCGGGCGACCTTGACTGGCCGCGCCTGACCTGCCAGGCCGAGCGGCGCCGCCTGGTGGTTCCCGTGCGCGAAGCGCTGCGCTATCTGCGCGAGGCGCTGGCCGCTCCGATCCCGTCGTCTGTCATCGAGCGTCTCTTTGCCCTGCCGGTCACGGACGACGAGCGGCGCGAGTACGAGTTACTGACGCGGCCCCTCGCTACCATCGGGCCAGCTTCGCGTCTCTGGCTGCACTACCGACGCTACCTCCGCACCGATCACGACATCCCGCTCCGCCATCAGCCGGTCGGCTTCGCGCGCTTCCTCCAACATACCTGGGGCCTCGACCATGCCTGGCAGTTGCCTGGGTACGCGCTACGGGGCGGCGTCCGTCGAGCCTGGCGCGCCGCACGAGCCGAGGGAGGCGCCTCGTGGACATAGCCATGCTCGGCTCGCGCGGCGTCCCGGCCTCGTACAGCGGGGTGGAGACGTGTGTCGAGGAGTTGGGGCGGCGGCTGGTCGAGCGCGGGCATCGCGTGACGGTCTATTGCCGCTCTCACCACATCACCTATCCCCACGCCACCTACCGCGGCATGACGCTGGTGAAGCTACCGACCATCGCCAACAAGTACCTCGACACGATTGTCCACACCACGCTCTCGGCGCTGCATCTCTCGGCGCGCCACGCTGATGTCGCCCTGTTCTTCATCGCGGGCAACAGCCCGGTATGCTGGCTTCCCCGCCTGACGGGGAAGCGAGTCGCCATCAACGTCGATGGGCTGGACTGGCGGCGCGAGAAGTGGCCCCCGCTGGCCAAGCGCTACATCCAACTGGCCGAGCGGCTCGCCCCCGTGGCGGCGAACGTCGTCATCACTGATGCCCTGGAAGTCCAGCGCTACTATCGTCAGGCGTACGGCGTCGACACCGTCTACATCCCCTACGGGGCGGACGCGCCCCTTCAGCCGCCGGGCGAGACCCTGCGCCGCTACGGACTGACGCCGCGCGGCTACTTGTTATTCGTGGGCCGCCTGGTGCCGGAGAATTGCGTCCACCACCTCATCGATGCCGTCGCCGCGTTGCCCACCGACCTCAAGTGTGTCATCGTCGGCGACTCGGTTTACGCCAAGGACTACAAGGCTGAGTTGCGCCGCCGCGCCGGCCCCAATGTTGTCTTCACCGGCTACCTGTTCGGTGACGGGTACCGGGAGCTAGCCTCCAACGCCTATGCGGTCGTCGCCACGCACAGCGCGGGCGGGACGCATCCCGCTATTCTAGAGGCGATGGCGTTCGGCAACTGTGTCGTGGTCAACGATACGCCGGAGAACCTGGAGACGGTTGGCCCTGGCGGCCTGAGCTACCCCGGCGCGGGCGGCGGGGCCGCGCTGCGCGCCCGCTTGGCCGAGTTGCTGGCGGATCCGGGGCGGGTCGAGGCGGACCGGGCGCGGGCGCGGCGGTGGGTCGAACAGACCTACTCGTGGGACCGTGTGACCGACGCCTACGAAGCTCTGTTCCGAACGTTAGTCGCCGGCGAGCCTGTCGTTGCCCTGGGCGGCGAGCGATGAGACTGATGGAGCGAGCGACCGCTATGCGGTCGGCGGCCGGGGAACGCCAGGGCGTCGCCCTGTGGCCGCGCTACGCGCCCTGGCTGGCGATGCTGTGGCTCGGCCTGGTCACACTCGCCTATGTCTGGACGGCGGCTGAGGCGGTTCGGCAGCCATTCAACATGGGTTGGGACCTCCGCTGGGCCGCCGTCTGGCTCGCGCTCGTCCTGGCCTGCCTTGTCTCGTGGCGCGTAGTCCCGCGCCCGCTGGTCGCCCGCCTCTGGTCTGGCGCGGCGGCTCTGGTCGCCCTGGCGCTGGTGGTCATGAGCCGCCAGTGGCTGCCCGCGCTCCTGACGCTGTGGTTGCTGGGCCTCGCCGTCTTATGGGGCGGCCTCCTCTTGCGCCGGCTGGGTCTTGGCCCCCGGCTGACCGCGCTCGAGTTCACCTCGCTGGCCGTCGCGCTGGGCCTGGGCCTCCTGGCCTGTGTCGGCCTCGTCATCAGCGTTGCCCACCTCCTGACGCCCACCGTCAGCCTGGTCAGCCTCATGCTCCTGACACTGCCGGCCCTGCGTCCGACTGTTATTCACGCCCTGCGGCGCGCGTGGCCTCTCCCGTCGCTGCCTCCGGTCGCCTTCGAGACCGCCGCCCCTCTGCTCGCCATAGGGTACGCCGTGGTCTGGAACCTGGTATGGGCGCTGGCGCCCGAAATCCAGTTTGACGCGCTCAACTACCACCTCAGCGTGCCCAAGCTGTACGTCGCCGCGCAAGGCGTGACTGATTTGAGCTACTTCGGCCACGCCTCCCACACGCGGTTGATCGAGATGCTGTTCCTCTGGCCGCTGGCGTTGGGGGATGCGACGACCCCCAAACTCCTCGTCTTTGCCCTGTCCCTCCTGGTAGTGGCCGAGGTCTACGCGCTAGGGCGGCGCGTGTTCGGGCGGCGCGTTGGCTTGTGGGCGGCGGCGCTCTTCTACACCACGCCGCTGGTGGGCTGGCTGGCGACGACGGCCTACAACGACCTGCCCGCGCTGCTGTTCACGCTGGCGGCGCTCCTGGCCGTCCTCCATTGGCTCGACACGCGCGCGCCCGGCTGGTTGTGGGCGAGTGGCTGGCTGGCCGGGGGAGCGGTCGGGACAAAGGCAACGGCGTTCTACGTGATACCCGCCCTGGCGGTCGTGGTGGTGTGGAGCATCGTGACCGAGTCGGGCGTGGCGCTGGGGCGACGGCTGAGGCAGGCGGCCGCGTTCGGAGTCGGCCTGTGCCTGGTCGCGGCGCCGGTCTACCTCATGGTCTCGGCATTCACGGGCTACTCCCTCGTCTCGCTCGTGACGCGCGGCGGCGCCTACTCGGACGGCGTCTTTGCCCTGGCCGAACCCGCCTTGCACGACCTGAGCTACACTGAGGTCGCGTGGTGGGAAGCACCGTTCGCCCTCACGTTCCGCACGCTGCGCTTTGGCGAGGGCGCGCCCAACGGGGCGCTCGGGGCCTGGCTGCTGCTTCTGCCCCTGGCCTGGGGGCCGTGGGCGCTGCGCCGCAGACATACGCCGCTCCTGCTGATATTGTGTGCTGTCGCCCTGTCGCTCTGGGCGCTCACATTTGGCGTCCTCTACGCGCGGTACTACGTCGCCGTGCTGCCCCTCGTCATCCTCCTCGCCGTGGCGGGCGCGCTGCACCTGGCAGCGAGTGGGTGGCCGCGCCGCCTGGCCTGGCTATGCCTCGGCGTCCTGCTGGTGGCCCAGCCCCTCCTCACCCCCGTTCAGTACTGGAACATCCCCGAACGCAGCCCGCTGGCGGTCGTGCTCGGGCAGGAGACGGCGGCGCACTTCCTCGACCGCGCCCTAGCGGCGTATCAGGCCGCCCAGTACGTGAACCAGACGGAGGGGCCAGACGACCGCGTCATCGGCGTGGGCGTGGAACCCATGCGCTTCTTCCTCGACCGTCCCCTGGCCATGGCGTGGGATGAGCACGCGTTTGATGAGCGCGTCAAGAGGATGAGCGACACGGCTCTAGCCGCCGACCTCGCTCGCTCGCGCTACGCCTACGTCCTGGCGGCCCAGCAGCCGCTGTTCGACGGAATCGGGGCCGAGTTCCTGCGGCCCACCTTCCTGGCCGACTTTGCCACGCTGGTCTACAGCCGGCGTGGGGTCGACGTGTATCGCCTGGCGGCAGAACCCCGCCGATCCGTCCAGGCCGCCAACGCCCTCGCCAACCCAGGCTTTGAAGCGGCTGACGCGGCAGGTTTACCGAGTGGCTGGGCGGCTGCTGGACGGCCTGTCGTCAACCACGACGCAGCGCAGGCGCATAGTGGACAGGCCGCGATCCAGGTCGATGCTCAGAACTCTGTCATGCAGTCCGTGCCGGTGGTTGAGGGGCGGCGGTATGTTGTGGGGTACTACAGCCGGGCCGACACAGGTGGACAGACGGCTCGCCTTCAGGTCCAGTGGCGCGACGCGGCGGACGGGTTCCTGGATATAACGGTGGTCGTGGTAGCGGTCCAGCCGTGGTGGACATGGTCGGCCATGACGGTGCTCGCTCCCCCCGGCGCGACGAGAGCCGAGATTGTTGCCGTGGCCCACGATGCGGCCAGCCGGGTCTGGCTGGATGATGTGTGGTTTGGTCCAGAGCCGTACGCCTGACCCCTCTTCTCCCTGCCAGGTAGCGAACCCTTCACCTCAAGCCGTGGCCGGCGGCCTAAAATTATAGGAGGGGGAGACAATACTGCCTGCCAAAGGAGGCGATGATGAACCTTACCCAGGCAAGCGCGCTACTTCGGCCCCGCGTCGCAGCGCTGATTGTCGTGGCGCTCGTCGCGGTCTATCTCCTGGTCCTCCACCCGTGGCTCATGAACTGGGGTGCGACCCCCGCCGAGCAGGCGCTCGTTCTGACGGGCGACGAGCGGGTGGCCGAGCCGGCCACGCAGTTCACGCGGGCCATCACGATCCACGCGCCGGTGTCTCGTGTCTGGCCGTGGCTGCTGCAGATTGGCCAGGACCGCGCGGGCTTCTACAGCAACGACTGGCTGGAGAACATCTTCCTCGCCAACATCCACAATGGGGACGAGTTGCGTCCCGAGTGGCAGACGCGCGCGCTGGGTGACGGGGTGTTGATGACCCGCCCTGACTACCTGGGTGGGCGGCTGGGCGACGCGACCAAGACGTGGATTCGCGTGTTGGAACCAGGGCGCGTGATTGGGGATACGCCGGGCCGCTTTGTCTTGCAACCACTGGACGACGGCACGACCCGTCTCCTGCTGCGCGAGCGCGACCCGGTCATCTACAAGACACCCGTCGAGCAGACTGTGGTTCCCTGGCTGATGCGGCTGACGTGGGACCCCATGCACTTCGTTATGGAAAAGCGGATGCTGATGGGGATTCGGGCGCGGGCCGAGGGGCAACTGCCGCGCTCGCCGGCTATGGACATCGTCGCGCACCTGGGCTGGCTGCTGGCTGCCGCCGGGCTGGCCGGGCTGTTCCTGGCGCGGCGGGCATGGCAGCTCTGGCTCATTCTCCTGCTCCTGCCGGTCGGGCCTATCCTCGTGAAGACCCACGACGTCGACGCCGCGCTGGCGGCGTTCATGGCCGTCGGTATCACGGTCCTCGGCGCGCTGGTGTGGGGGCGGCGCTGGCTCGCGCCCTACGCCGTGCTGGCCGCAGGGGTGCTGCTCGGCTTGCTGTTAGCTCCCGACGCGTATGTGGCGTTCGGCGTGGCCTTCCTGGTCCTCGTCGTCGCCGGCGCGTGGTGGGCGCTGTCGCAGCGGAGGCGGCTGACGTTGGCCTGGCGGGCTTGAGGGAGGACGGTCCGCGGCGGGCGCGGCCTGCGGCGTACGGAACGAGGCGCGCCAGCCGCAGCGCTCAGGCCGCGGTTCCGCGATACCCAACGCTCCTTCCCCGCGCCGACCGTGCCCTGAACGGCGCGGCGTGGGCAAGCCGCGTGTCACGGGACAAAGAGCACGGGGGCCGGATGGCCCCCGTGATTCATACGCTGCGCGGCTCCAGGCAGTCGATTAGTAGTGCACGTTGACCCAGGTGCCAGGGTTCTCATCCGAGGAGAAGACCTGGTTGGCGCCGGCGGGGACAGTTGGGCCGCTCCAGCTGAACAGCCACTGGGCGTCGACGGGTGAGAGGTTGACGCAGCCCGCGCTACGGATAGCGCCGAAGCCGTCGTGCCAGTAGGCGCCGTGGAGGGCGTAGCGCTGCGTGAAGTACATGCTCCACGGCACCTCTTCCAGGTAGTACAGGCCGGTCTCGGACTTGCCCGCCATAGTGTGGGTGACGTCCTTCTCGTAGATGTAATAGAGGCCCGTGATCGTGGGCGTCGTCTTCTTGCCGGTCGAGGTCAGCGTGGCGAAGACCATCTTGTCGCCCTCGTAGGCGGCGACCGTCTGGTTGGTCAAGTCGACGTCGATCCACTTGGCCGAGGCGCTGATGCCCTGCGGTCGGGCGGCCTGGCGCACCGGGCGAACGAAGTCCGAGTCTACCCACTCGCCGTAGCCAATATCCCAGAAACCATTCTGGATGCGGTTCAGCGGTAACCACATGTACTTCTGGACATAGCGATGCTCAGGTGTGTTGGCCGATGGGGTGTAGAGGACGGGGGTATCGTAATCCAGGACGAAGCCAAACTGCGTGGGCTTCGCGCCGTCGTCGTAGAGGCCGTTCCAGTACGCGCCGCGGAAATCGGCCGACTGGAAGAAGCGCACATCGTTGGCGCGGACCCAGCGGTTGGCCGCCGTGCGGTACCACGTCTCGCCGTTCCACGTCGTGCGGTCCTTGACGCTGACCCAGTACGACTGGTTGCCCTCGAAGGCCTGCGACTGGGCGCCGCCGGGTGCGGTGTAGGAGTACGTATTGCGCTCGACGCGGGCGTATTTGGTGAAGACCGCCGGCAGTCCCGCGCCATTCACGCCCCACTCATAAGCGGGGGCGGCTACGAGATCGGCGGTGGCGGACGGAACGCCATACAGAGCGATGGCAAACAGGAGACCGAGTAACAGGACCAGACTACGCATGGGCAGATACCTCTCAGGGCACGGGAGTCCATAGTTAGCATCATTTTATCCTATCCGGCGTGACGTGTCAAACGGCATGGCGTGTAACCGGCGGTCGGGGGATGGCATCCAACTGGTGCAGACATGCGGCTGATTTCAGCAAGGAGGTTTAGCCCGATGACGATGTCGAGAGTACAGTACGGGTTTGGCGCGCATCTCGCGGCGCCGTACGCCGAGGCCATCGAGCGGACGAAGGCGGCGCTCAAGGAGCAGGGCTTTGGCGTGTTGACCGAGATCGACGTGCAGGCGACGATGAAGGCCAAGCTCAACGCCGACTTTCGCCCTTATGTGATCCTCGGCGCGTGCAACCCACCGCTAGCGCACCGCGCTCTGACCAGCGAACTGGAGATTGGTCTACTCCTGCCCTGCAACGTTGTGGTGTATGAGGAGGAGGGTGGGAGCCGCGTCGAGATGATGGACCCCGAAGCGGCGCTGGGCATCGTCGGCAATCCCGAGTTGCAGGCGGTGGCCGCCGAAGCGAAGGCCCGCCTGCAGAGGGCGTTGGCGAGCCTGAGCGACGTATAATTGGAGCATGACTACTGACACAGCTCACGCTCGTCCTTGGCCGCTGCTCATCCTGCTCCTGGCCCTGCTGGTCGTCCCCCTGGTCTACCTCTTCGTCTACGTCGGCGGCTTCGACCGCCTGGCCGAAGCGCGCCAGCCGCGGGGGCCGGCCTACGCCTTCCAGGCGCCCAAGCTCGGCGGCGGTGAGATAGCGCTGGCGGACTACCGGGGGCGGCCGGTTGTGCTGAACTTCTGGGCGTCGTGGTGCCCGCCCTGCCGTGCCGAGGCGCCTGATTTCCAGCGTGTCTGGCAGGCATACCAGAGCCAAGGCATCGTCTTTCTGGGTGTGGACGTGTCAGACGGCGAGGCGGCAGCCCTGGCCTACGTGCGTGATTACGGTATCACCTACCCGAGCGTCGTCGACACGCGCAACGACATCTCGACCGCTTACGGCGCGACGAGCCTGCCGACGACGGTGTTCATCAACCAGGATGGGCTGGTCGTCGGCAAGCGCGTGGGACCGATGAGCGAAGGCCAGCTTGTCGCGCGCGTCGAAGAGCTACTGCGCTAGTGGATCTCCTGGCGAGCCTGCTCGACCGTCTGGTGGCGGTGGCCGACCTCATCGCCCTCATCCTGGTCTTCTGGCTCGTCGCAGCCCGCGCCGAGCGGCGCGCGCCCGCCGAGGGGCTGTCGGCGGCGGACGTGGCGGCGGTCGGGCCGTGGCTGGGCCTGGGTGCGTTAATCGGGGCCAGGTTGGGTGTTGTCCTGCCCGACTGGCCCCGTTTCGTGCGTCACCCGCTCGATCTTGTCTACATCACGGGTGGGCTGTCGTTCTTTGGCGGGCTGGCCGGGGCGCTGGTGGCGCTGGTGTGGCTCGGTCGACGGCGTGGTCTGCCCACCGCTCGGCTGGCCGACCTGTTCGCGCCGCCGCTGGCCCTGGGCATTGCCGTCTACCGCCTGGCCTCGCTAGCGCTGGGGACGAGCGGTGGGGCGCTGGCCGCGCCACCTTGGGGCCTGATCCTGCCGGGCTACACCCAGTCCCGCTACCCAGTCGCCATCTGGGAGGGGGCGCTCACGCTGGCCGTGTTCGCCTTTCTGCTCTGGCGGCGTGACCACCGTCGGTTTCCCGGCGAGCTTGCCATCCTCTTGCTGGTTCTCTACCCCCTGCTGCGGGCGGGATTGGACTTCTTCCGCATCCACATGGGCGCCTGGCCCAGCCCTGACCAGGCGCTCGCCCTCACCTCGGCCCTGCTGGCGGCCCTGGTCTGGCTATGGCGGGTTCGCGGGTCAGCCGAGCCACCCCTCTGACCCATCGGACGATGACCTAGCCCCCCATCCCCACGCGGATGTGGGAATGGGGGGCCAATGCGCCAGCCGTCTCACGTGGGACCGTGGTTAGCGCCCCTGGCGCTGCGCTAACCACGTCCGTAGCGCGCTGACGGAGAAGCTGGGCGCCACCTTCTCAATGTCCTTGAGACCCGCGTCGACCGAGAGATCGGCGGGGATGCCGAACTTGGCGTAGAACTCGGCCTGGGGCACGTTGTAGGAGGTGAGGACATCGCTGATCTTCATCCAGCCCTTGATCTCATTCGGGTCGGCCCCGGTGACCTGAATCTTCTCGCCGCTGGCCGTCAGCTTTCCGCTCACGGACCAGAAGCCGACGCGTTGGGCGACCTGGACCGTGCCCAAGAACAGGGCAATGACGAGCACAGCATACACATAGAGGTTGATAGTCACACTGCGCCAGCGGCGCGGTTGGGTCGGGATGACACGGGTCCGCTTGACGCGGCCTTCGCTCGGGGTGGTAACGGCGCTCATGACAAATCTCCTTGGTCTACTTGGCGGCCGGGGTAGTCGCGTTCGGGGTAGTGGGGCGGGCCTTGACACCCGGCAGGACGAGCTTGACGTCCAGCGAGCCGGCCAGCGGGCAACTATCGACACACTCGAGACACATGATGCAACTGGGGCTGGTGATGTCGGTGAGCGAGTCGACGGGGATGCCGACAGGACACTTCTTGTTGCACAGCGCGCAGCCGCCACACGCCACGCCCTCGCGCTGTAGCCGCACCGGACTGACCTGGCTGACAAGGCCAATCACTGCTCCCAGGGGGCAGGCGTAGCGGCACCACGGGCGCTCGACGAAGAATGAGCTGATGAGGACGACGAGCAGGACGACAAACCCCGTGCCGAGGGTGAACTCGCCCAGGCTAATCAGCGCCGCCCAGGGGTCCACATCGCGGAACACCATCACGCCGTAGGTGATCGTCCCCCAGATGATCCAGGCCAGGAGGACGTAGCGGAAGTAGCGCAGGCCCTGGTCGAGCCGCTCGATGACGGTCGGCGCGTGCTGGCCCGTGCGCTTGAACGGCTGGACGCCGGCCTTGACCTTCAGCCTTTTGACGGCGCGGCCCAGGGGCGGGATGCGCTTCTGGAGCCAGACGCTCAGGCGGAAAATCCACTCCTGGATGGCCCCGAACGGGCAGATCCAGCCGCAGAACGCACCGCGGGCGACGACCG
>CAZLBQ010000058.1:0-17834 GCA_964557745.1 uncultured Anaerolineales bacterium | reverse complement strand
AAGCCGCGTTCCCGCGGCCGCGCGCATCTGAAATGAGGCGACGATGGTACTCTCATGGCGACGGGTCGCGAGCCGATTGGTTCTGGGTGTCTTGGTACTGGCCTTCCTGGCGGCGCCGGGCGTGACCGTGGGCGCGCCCAACCCTGCCCAAGTCTCCCCACCAGGGGGCGCGGCGGGGACGCGTGTGCCGCTCGAACAACTGCTAAAGCCGGACGGCACGCTTGATGTCGGCCGAGGTTTCAGCGGCAGCCTGGACCCGACGGGGTGGACGATGCGCACCGGCCCGGATGGAGCGCCGAGGTTTGTACCGGCCGGGGGCAGTGCCCCACGCGGCGACACAAAAGCAGCGGTCGCCGGTGACGAATACTGGGATGATCTATTCGGCCGGCGCGGCACGGACGGTGAGGTCATGGCCATCGCCGTCAGCGGTACGGATGTCTACGTCGGCGGGCTGTTCACGACCGTCTCCGATGTCACTGGCACCAAGACGGTCAACTACGTCGCGAAGTGGGACGGCTCGCACTGGTCGGCGCTGGGAAGCGGCCTCAGTAGCGCTGTCACCGCCATCGTGGTGAGTGCGACTGGTGTCTACGTCGGCGGCATCTTCACCGAGGCGACCGACGCGACTGGGACAAAGACGGTCAACCGCGTGGCAAAGTGGGACGGGACGAACTGGTCGGCGCTGGGCGCCGGTGTGAGCGACGTCGTGTATGCCCTCGCGGCAAGCGGAACGCATGTGTACGTGGGCGGTGACTTTACGGCGGCCTCGGATCACGGACAGTTGCGGACGGTGAACCACATTGCCTGGTGGGACGGTACGCGCTGGTCGCCTCTAGGCAACGGCGTGGACGGCACTGTCTTCAGCCTCGCGGTGAGCGGCCCCATTGTCTATGCCGGTGGCAATTTCCAGCGAGCCGGCGGGACCACGGCCAACTACATTGCCAAATGGGATGGGCAGAGCTGGTCTCCTCTTGGTGCGGGGGTAGACGGCGTCGTCGTTGCCCTGGCCCTGAGCGGGACGAGTGTTTATGTCGGGGGCGCCTTCAGCCACGCGACCGACGCCGCCGGGACAAAGACCGTCAACCACGTTGCTCGGTGGACCGGAGGCGACTGGTCGCCGCTGGGCGGTGGCGTGAACAACACTGTGTGGGCACTGGCCGCGAACGGGGGTCAGGTCTACGTCGGCGGGGCCTTCGATCAGGTGACGGACAGCGCCGGGACAAGGGTCATCGAAAACATCGCGATGTGGAGTTCTGATCACTGGGAGCCGCTCGGGACCGGTCGCCGCGCCACAGCCGCTGACCGCGTCTACGCCATCGCTGCGACACCCGGCCGGGCGTACGTCGGCGGGAACTTCACCCGCGCCATCGACGACATCGGGAACCGGGTGATGCGCAACATCGCGGCCTGGGACGGGACGCACTGGGCGCCACTGGGTACCGACCTGGCCAGCTACGTCTATGCCCTCCTGCCCACCTCGGCGGGCCTCTACGTCGGCGGTGGATTCAGGCTGCTCACAGCCGGCGGCGCGAATAGGACGGTCAACGGCATTGCCCGTTGGGACGGCGACGATTGGGTTCCGCTCGGCGGCGGGGTCAACGGAGGAGCGGTTCGAGCCATCGCGCAGAGTGGAAGCAGCCTCTACGTCGGCGGCGTCTTCACCACGTCGACCGATGCGGCGGGTGAGCGAACGGTCAACCATATCGCGCGCTGGGACGGCGCCGCCTGGTCACGCCTGGGCGAAGGTGTCAACCATAATGTGTTCGCGATCGCCGTTAGCGGCAGTGATGTCTATGTCGGCGGGCAATTCGAGACAGCCACGGACGCCAGCGGAACGAAGACAGTCCACCGCGTGGCGAAGTGGGACGGGAACACCTGGTCACCCCTCGGCGCGGGCGTGAACGGCACTGTCAGGGCTTTGGCGGTGAGCGGAAACGCCCTCTACGTGGGCGGCTTCTTCACGACAGCTACCGCCAACGGGGTAGCGAAAACGGTTAACCACATTGCGCGGTGGGATGGGAGTGGCTGGTCGGCGCTCGGCGCGGGTGTCGATGACACCGTCCATGCCATCGCCGTGAGCGGGAACAGCGTCTATGTCGGCGGCGATTTTACCACGGCAACGGATGTGAGTGGGACGAAGACGGTCAACCACATCGGACGCTGGGATGGGAGTGGCTGGTCGTCACTCGGCAATGGGCTTGACGGGACGGTGTACACCATTGCCACCGGCGGGAACAACATCTACGTGGGTGGTGACTTTGAGACGGCGTCCGATAATGGGCTGACGACGACGGTGAACAGAACCGCGAAGTGGGACGGGAACACGTGGTCGAAGCTCGGCAGCGGCGTGGACGGTGTCGTCGAGACCGTAGTCGTAGACGGGCCGTACGTCTACGTCGGAGGGGGCTTTGACAACGCTGGCGGGAAGCTCTCGCCGCGACTGGCGCGTTGGCTCACCGCGCGCCCACTCATCTATATTCCGCTACTGATGAACGCCGGATCTCTTCATAGCAACAACCCGTGAGCGCCGGCGGGCCGGGCTGGTTCGTGGAGGATTAGGCAGCCGTCTTAACCACACGTAGGAGGCCACCATGAGTACACGTCTCCCAGGCGAATACGTGGTCGGCCACCGCATCGCCGACATGCATGCGGACGAGCGCCCGCGCGAGCGGCTGCTCGCCGACAACGCCAGCGCGATCAAGTAGACTCGACCTGCCGCCGCGCCCAGGATACGACAGCCTGAGCGAGCGTCAGCCCCTGCCGATACTCCACCTCAGAGAGGGGGTATAATCACCCGGATAGCGCGTCTGGACAGCGTAGTTGGATAGCGCGACGGCAGCATGGATCTCCTCGGGCACGCTGACGTACTGCTCTACGAGTTCGATGAGCAAGGCGAGATGGTGGATCCTGGGGTACTCGCCAGTAAGATGGATGAGGACGGCTTTCAGGGCTTTCTCCGCCGCTTGTTGAGCTTCAAAGCAGAGATCCTCGAAAAAGATGCCCTCCGTCTGACCTACTTCGGCAAGTCGCAAATTGCTCTCGGCGCGCTGGAGCCAGACCTCAACCACTTGCTGGATGTCCATGCACCACTCGTCCCTCCTGCAAGGCCTGATGGTAGATCAAGAACGGATTATGCCGGTTTCTTGCCAGTACGTGCTCACTGACGACGACGACATCGACAGCGACACCCAGCCGTCGGGTCATGAGGGCGCGGTAGATGCGGCTGGAGAGGTCGCGCTCGTTCTGAACATCCGGTACCACCACCAGAAAGTCATAATCACTGTCTGGCCGAGCCGCCCCTGTCGCTCTAGAGCCAAAGAGGATGACCTCTTGAGGGTGGACGACCTCAACAATCGTGTCTACGATTGCCTGTAACCGATCATCCTCCACCTCAAGCCGAGGCTCGTCTTTGACGCCTGGTCCTGCCTCCCTCATGGTGTTCTCTCCTTCCTCCCCTCTCATTATAGACAGCTCATCCAGGCGGCGCAACTCGTATCGCTTTGACTTAGCGGTCTCCTTCTGCTATCCTCTGCTGGTAACGACCTGGCGTCTCCCCCCACCGCCTCGTCACTCTCCCCTCGACTCCTGCCCTACACGAGGCTCCTATGACCACGCCCGCCGCTGAGTACGTCACCGGCCACCGCATCCGTGACATGCACGAGGAGGAGCGCCCGCGTGAGCGCCTACTCGCCTACGGCCCCTCCTCCCTGTCCAACGCCGAACTCCTGGCGATTCTCCTCCGCGTGGGCATCCAGGGCGAGAACGCCGTGATGATGGCGCAGCGGCTGCTGACGACGTTTGGCGGCTTGACCGGGCTGGCGCGGACGTCGGCGCGCGAGTTGGGGGAGATCAAGGGGCTGGGCGAGGCGAAGGCGTGCCAGTTGCTCGCCGCGTTGGAGTTGGGGAAGCGGCTGGCGGCCGCCAGTCCGACCGAGCGGCCGGTCATCACCAGTCCGGCCGACGCCGCCAACCTCGTGTCGCTAGAAATGAGCTTACTTGACCACGAGCAACTGCGTGTCCTCCTCCTCGATACCAAAAACCGAGTGCACGGCATCGTCACCGTCTACAAAGGGACGGTCAACAGCAGCCAGGTGCGCGTCGCCGAGGTCTTCCGCGAGGCGATCCGCCACAATCACCCGGCCATCATCGTCGTCCACAACCACCCGTCGGGCGACCCGACGCCCAGCCGCGACGACATCCGCGTGACGAAGGACCTGGTGGCGGCGGGCGAGTTGCTGGGCATCAGCGTTCTGGACCACATTGTCATCGGCCAGCAGCGCTTCGTGTCGATGAAGGAGCGCGGGCTGGGGTTTTGACAGACAAGTAAAGATGGTGCAAGCTTAAGCTATGGAGTTGCCGTTCGGGGTTCTCACGCAAGAGGTTACTTATGCGCATCACGATTGACTTACCTGAGGCTCTGGAAACCGAGTTGTCTGTGGAAGCCACGCGGCTGGGCCTGTCCCTGTCTGACTATGTCGTACAGATGCTGACGAAGGACAGAAGTGGCTCGAAAGCGCCCAAAACGGGCGCGGATCTGGTGGCCTATTGGCAAGCTGAAGGATTGATTGGCACACGCGAACCTGCAACCGATAGCGCTACCCTGGCGCGAGACATTCGGCGTCGGGCGGAACATCGGGTGCGGGACTAATCAGGTATGTACTTGCTCGATACTGACATACTCATTGACATCCAGCGAGGTTAGCCAGCCGCGTTAGCCTGGTTTGCGACTCTAGAGGAACTACCGTCTGTACCTGGCTTTGTCGTGATGGAACTCATCCAGGATGCGCAGAATACACAGCAAGTTCGGCAGGCGCTCAAATTGGTTGCACCCTTGTCGATTCTTTGGCCGACTATGGCTGACTGCAATCGTGCTCTGGCTGACTTCACGGCGTATCACTTGTCCCATAACCTGGGCTTGCTCGACGCTTTGATCGCAGCGTGTGCTATAGGCCAGGCAGCGACGCTGTGTACTTTCAACGTCAAACATTACGCGGTTGTGACTGATCTCCACATGGAACAGCCCTACCAACGCCGTACAGCAAGGAATTGAGTAGTCGGCGCTTGGCCTCACCTGACGCGAGCGCGCTCTTCTAGCCCCTCGATAGGTCGCGTTGTCGGGTGGGTAGGTCGTCAATGATACTCTACCCTCAGAGAGTTCTGCTGTTGTGCTGCCTTACTCCACGCGGTCGGTGGCCGCGTCTGGCTGCTCGCCTAGGAACTCGAACCACGCCTTCTTGACACACGGATAGTGCTTGGCGGCCTCGACGAGGTCCATGAACGCGGCGATGTTCTTCTCAAACCGCTCGCCAAGCTGCGGGTTCTTGATCCGCCCCTCGGCGTCGAACGCCTGATGCGCCTGAGCCAGCGAGAACATGTCGGGGAAGACACGCGCGCCGAGGTGCTCGAGGGGGACCCGCAACGCCCATAACCCTCGATTGCCGCCCACCATGGAGGGCGACGCCGAGAGCAGTAGCCCATGTCGGGCGTTGAACGGCTGCGGGGAGCACCGTGAGACCCAGTCGATGGCATTCTTGAGCACGCCCGGCATCGAGGCGTTGTACTCCGGTGAAGCAATGACGAAGGCGTCGGCCGCCTCGAGACGGCGGCAGAACTCTTCCGCGCCGGGTGGGAAGCCGGTTGTGTTCTGGACATCCTGGTCGTAGGACGGCGCGTCGAAGTCCCGCATCGAGGCCAGGTCCACTGTGCCGCCCTGGCGCTCGATGGTCTGCGCCGCTAACTGAGCCAGGCGCACGTTAAGTGAGTCGGCGCGCAGCGACGCCGCGAACACCAGGTAGCGAACAGTCTCGCGTGTCACTGCCGAGCCTGAGGCGTCTTCCAACACTGTCATAACAGCCTCCCTGTGGACGAGTCTAGATGTCGTCATCCATAGCGAATGAGTATGTGGTATACTATCTTGGGGGCCAATGGTCACTTGCCACGGCATCTCAACGAGGAGGTATGCCATGACAACATCAAGCGAACATAGTCAATCCAGCCTACTGGTCGAGCAGTTCGCGGCGGTAAGCCGAGAGGCCCTGGACTTCATCGCACGGCTCTCTGACGACGAATGGAGGACCCATTGTGATAAGGAGGGCTGGTCGGTAGGCGTCGTGGCGCACCACATTGCCACCGGGCATCTCGTCATTGTCGACTGGGTACACACAGCAGCGACCGGACATGAACTTCCTCCCGTCACGATGGACCTGTTCGCAGAGTTGAACGCTCAGCATGCGCAAGAGTATGCGCATGTCAGCAAGGCGGAGACACTAGAGGTATGGCAGCAGAACAGTGAACGAGCCGCCAATATCGTCCGCGACATCAGCGATGAGCAGATGGAATATGCAAGTCCCTTTGTGCTACTCGGCGGCGCACTGGTCACCCCGCGACGGCTCATTGAACGTATCCTGATCGGGCACGTCACCGGGCACATGCAAAGCATACACGCCGCACTTGGCGCGTGATCGTTATCTAAACCCGCAAGCCAGCCCACCTCGGTACAGGAAAAGCAGGGTGAGAAGGGCACGACAGGAAGAACCTCCTGCGTGCCCTCTCGCCTTATGGCGACGCGTCCGCCGCCTGGCCCTGGGTCGTCTGCTCCTGAGTAGGCTGGGGGAGCCGCTCGGCGGCGGCGAGGATGAGGTCGACGCAGTCGTCCTCGCTCCACAGCGAGGTGTTCAGAACGAGGTGGAAGGCCAGCGGGCTGCGCCAGTCGGCGCGGTAGAACTGGCGGGCGTACCCCACCCGCCGCTCATCCTCCTGCCGCACCCAGCGCTCGGCGACGGGCTGCGTCCAGTTGCGAAGGCGCATCATGCGCTGGACGCGGTACTCCAGCGGGGCAACGCACTGGACGTGCAGCACGCCCGGCCGTCCGGCCAGCACAAACTGCGCGCCGTGACCCATGATGATGGCGTTGCCCATGCGCGCCGTCTCGCGGATCATCTGCCGCGTCACCTCCACCTCCTGTTCCGACATCGACTGATAGCTGGCCGGAACCTGGCCCATGTCTAGGGGCGCGAAGGAGGTGGTCGAGAGCCACAGGATACGGGTCAGGCGGTCGACGAACGAGTCGCCGCGCTCGTCATAAGCTGCCGCAGCTTTCTCCGAGATACCCAGCCGCTGCGCAACCTCCTGGATAATTTGGCGGTCGAGATAGACCGCGCCGAGCTTCTCTGCCACGCGCTGGCCGATACCGGCGCCACCACTACCGGTCCAGCGCGAAATGGTAATAACGGGCATCGCTCAACCCCTTTCTAGCGGTCAGGCTTGCTGACCGGATTCATCATTGCAGCGTCCGCAGGCGCGGCGTCCACACAAAAAAGATCACCGCGAAGACCAGCGCCACAATGGCGCTGACGGCGACTGTCGCGGGCGCGCCGACGAAGTGGGCCAGCGAGCCGGCCCACAGCGCCCCCAGGGGCATGCCGCCGAAGAACGTCAGGGTATACAGGCTCATGGTGCGGCCACGGAACTCGTCGGTGACAAGCATCTGGACGAGGGTGTTCGCCATGTTGAACAGGATCATCGAGGCCAACCCGACACCGACCAGGGTCAATAGCGAGAGGGGCAGGCTACGCGCGGCGGCGAAGAGGAGCAGCGTGATGGGCAGGGCGAACGTGCCGATGGTCAGCAGCGCGCCCTTGCGGCCATAGGTCCCCAGCGCGGCGACGATCAGCGCGCCGATAACCGCCCCCAGGCCGCGCGCCGATTGCAGGAGGCCGTTGGTCGTGGCGTCACCGCCCAGGACGTCGACGGCCCAGGCGGGCAGCAGCGTGGCATAGGCGACACCAAACAGGGCGGCGACGGTCGGCACGAGGATGAGGGCGCGGATCATGGGGTGTGAGAGGGTATAGCGCAGGCCCTCCTTGAGCTGGTCGATGGCGCGGCTGTGGCGGATGACCGGGACCCAGGGCTTCATGCGCATCATCAGCAGGGCGACGATGACGGCGATGAACGACACGCCGTTGAGGGTGAAGCACCACGCCGCGCCGACGGCGGCGTAGGTCAGACCGGCGACGGCCGGGCCCACGACCGTCGCCGAGTTGACCATGCCGGAGTTGAGCGCGATGGCGTTGGTCATGGCCTCGCGGTCCACCAACTCCAGCACAATCGCCTGGCGGGCGGGCGCGTCGAAGGCGTTGGCCACGCCGAGCAGGAGCGCCAGCACGACGATATGCCAGGGCTGGACCAGGCCGGAGAAGGTCAGCGCGGCCAGGACGAAGGCCAGAATCATCATCGCCGCTTGGGTCATGACGAGCAGGTTGCGGCGCGGCAGGCGGTCCGCGATGACGCCGCCGTAGAGCATGAACACCCATGACGGAATGCCGGCCGCGAAGCCAACGTAGCCCAGGTAGGCCGTCGAGTGGGTCAACTGGTAGACCAGGAAGCCCTGGGCCGTCGTCTGCATCCATGTACCGACCATGGAGACGAGTTGGCCCATAAACCACAGGCGATAGTTGCGGTACTGCAGCGCCGCGAAGGTGCGCCGCCAGAACCCCGGCTGACCGCGCCGCTCGACGCGCCTGTCCAGCGCCATCTCTGCGAGCACCAACTCGGTCGTCTCGCCGTCCTCGGCCGGTGGCGCAGTGTCGCTCACCTCGGCTGCGACGGGCGGGTCTTCTCGCGACCGCCGCGTGACTCGGCCGGCTACCACGCCTGGCGCTCCCCTTCCATTGTCCGACATGTCGCCCCCTGCTTGACGCGATTTCGGCACCGTATACAAGCGCGCGGTCCTGGAGACGGTCTCTCCACCGACCGCGCGACACACGATTCGTCTCGGACTCGGAGCATAAATGGGGCCACAGACAGGGTGGCGGAAGCGAACGGTCACAGCGAATGTAGGATAGCACGAAAGGGGGCCGGTGTCGATTATGCGCGCATCGACACCCTGCGCGGGATGGGACGCTTCTGCGCGACGGCTCGCGGCACGAGTGAGGACAACAAGAAGCCCCGACGGGTTGGGTAACCCGTCGGGGCTAGATGACACGGCCTACGATCCTGGCTACGGCTTCGCGGATGGCGTGTTGGTCGCGGGCGCCGGCTGGGGCGGCGCGCTTGTCGCCGAAGCAGCGGCCGGCGCGCCAGTGGTCGGCTGCGCCGTCGCCGGCGCGCTCGTGGCGGCCGCGCTGGTCGGCGGAACGCTGGTCGGCGGGACACTCGTCGGTGGGACGCTCGTCGGCGGAACCGGAGTACGCGTTGGGAACGGGACCGGCGTCGGCTGCGGACGCGTGTTCGGCGTCGAGGTGACCGTCGGGGGCCGCGGCGTGTTCGTCGCGCCAGGGTTGCTGACACCAGAACCGGCGGTAGCCGTCGCGGTAAACAGCGGCGCACTGGTCGGCTGCGGCGGCAGCGGCACCGGCGTATCCGTCGGCGGGCGGCGCGTTGGCTTGGGAGGCTCCGGGTAGGCGGGGCGCGTCGGCTCCGGCGTCGGGTAGGCGGGCGCGCTGGTCGCCGTTGGCGGCTCCACCGTGGCGCTCGGCGCGAGGGTCGGCAGGACGGCCGTATTCGTCGGCCGCACGGCGGTCGCGCTGGGGAGCACCGGGACGGCGGTCGAGGTCGCCGTCGGCGTGGGGTCCACCTCGCGCGGCGCGGCGGGGGCGATGGATGGAGCGCTCTGTGGCGCTGCCAGGATCGGCGGGCGCGTCGACGTGGGAGGGATGGTTAAGGTCGGGGCGACGCGGGTGGGTGTCTGGGTGGGCGGGGCCAGAGTGGGCGTCGGTTCTGGCAGGCTGACGGGCAGGCCGAGGGCCGCCGCCGCAGCAGCCTGCTGCTTCGCTTCCGCCAGCAGCGCCTGGGCGCGGCCGCTCTCGCCGCGCGCCTCAAGGGCCTCGGCCTCCTGGCGGCGCAACTCGGCCATGCGAGCCAGCAGCTGAGCGCGGGCAAATGGGTCACGCGTCACGGCCAGGCGCACTTGCTCGCCAAAGCGCATGACGGGGTAGAGCGGTTCGTCGGGCAGATAGCCCGCCGCGAAGGTAGCAGTCGACAGCCAGATGGCCATGATACACACGGCGGCTACAGCGGCGATGGCGCGCGGAGCCCAGCCGGTCAGCAGGGCGCGCATGCCGACGGCCAGGCGATCCCAGGCCGAGGGCAGGGCCGGGCGGGCGCGGCGTTGGCCGTTCAAGACAGGCGCCGGGACGCCGACCGGAGCGGCTGCGGCAGGCTCCTCGCCGGGCACAGGCAGGTCCATCAGCTTCGCCCGCAAGTTCGCGCGGAACTGGGGCGACGGCTGCGGCGCATCGCCGCGTTGGAGGAACAGCGCCATCTCGAGCAAGGGCGCCAATTCCTCGGCCTGGTCCGGGTAGCGAGCCAGACACTCATCTAAAGTTGCCGCGCCATTCTGGATGTCCTCTAAACAGGCATCCAGAACGCTAGCGAGGCTCATCCTCTATCCCCCACTGAATGATTTCCCGCAGCGCCGCCAGGCCGCGGAATTGCAGCCCTCGGATAGCGCCTTCGCGCTTCCCCATGAGGGCCGCTATCTCCGCCGTGCTGTAGCCTTCGATAAAGCGTAGCACAATGACCTCTTGCTGTTCTTCCGTCAGTTGGCTGACGGCCTGGCGCAGCTGCTCTGAAGTAAACAGCGCCTGCAACGACGCGTCTGGCAGTTGTTCGTCGCTCGGTCGGATGTCGTCCCGCCCGTCAGACCCCTCCAGTGAGACGGTATCGCGTCGCGCGCGGTGGTAGTCAACCACCAGGTTGCGGGCGATGCGGAACAACCAGGCCGAGAACGGGTGCTCCCGCCACTCGTAGCCGCCGATGGCCTCCCACGCGCGCAGGAAGACTTGCGCCGTCAGGTCTTCGGCCTCGGAAGCGCTCCCTACTTTATAATACACATATTGATAGATCTTTGTTACGTACCGATCGTAGAGTTGCCCAAAGGCGTCTCGATCGTGTGCCGTGGCGCGGATCGCCAGGTCCTTCTCCTCCTGGAGCGGACGGCGCGCCGCGCCCGTCGTCACAGATGATAACGACGGGAACTCAAATGTGTTATGAGGTTCACCCGCCGCGTCGAAGATGGCCAAGGCAATCCACCAGGGTAATCGTACCTGCACAGCCAGCGCGCAGTTGCGCCAGCGGTAAATGTTCGCTTACGGTATGCGCCAGGCGGTCGTCGCCCGGCCCAAAGCCAATCGTCGGAATACCGGCGGCGGCGGTGTGGCCGCCGTCAGTGGCGAAGCGCCAGATGATAACGGGCACGTCCTCGCCCAACGTCTCGCTGAGCGCCGCCTGAGCCGCCACCACGACGGGGTGGTCAGCGGGCGTGGCGAAGGGCGGGAAGATGGCGGGCATCCGCTTGGACAGACCGGTGTAGGCGCGCAGGTCGCGATCGGGAACAACCACGCGCCCCTCAGCCCCGGCCTCCAGGCAGCCGCCGAGCGTCTCGTTGAGGCGCGCGACGATTCCCTCCGGCCGGTCCCTGGGGACGTTGCGCCAGTCGAGGACGACGGTCGCCTCTTCCGGGATGACGTTGGCGCTGGTGTTGTCGGTCGTGTACAGGGTGGGAGCGACGGACGACGCGCCGAACTCGCCCTCCTCTTGCATCTCGAGAGTGGCGATGCGGCCCAGGAAGCGGGCCAGCGAGTAGTGAGGGTTGACGGCCAGGTGGGGGACGCTGGCGTGGGCGGCGCGGCCATGCACTGTGGCGTGGAGTTCGACCCGCCCACGATGCCCCCGCGCCAGCTTGCACGCTGTCGGCTCGCCAATCAGGGCATAGTCGGCGCGCAGCCACTCCAGCAAAGTCGTCGTCCCCAGGCCGCCCACCTCTTCCATCACCACCGCCGCGACACACACATCGCCGGGGAACAGGTAGCCCGCCTGACGCATGGCGGCGACGGCGTAGATCTGCGCCGCCATCGGTCCCTTGATGTCCACCGAGGCGCGGCCCCACAAAGCGTCGTCGTGAATCTCCGCGCCGTGGGGCGGGTGGGGCCAGCGCGCCACGTCGCCGACGGCGACGTGGTCCATGTGGGTGTTGAGCAGGAGACGCGGGCCGTCGCCGCCCCGCATCGTGCCGACGACATTGCCCGCCTGGTCGACGCGCACGTCGTCGTAGCCCAGGCGGCGCATCTCGGCCTGGACGACGGCGGCCATGTCGCCCTCTTCCCCAGACAGGCTGGGGGTCTGGACCAGGCGACGCGCGAAATCAAGGAGTCTGTCCCAGTGATGGTCAACGAGCGTAAAGGGGTTCAGATGAGTCATATGTGAAGACTCTGTGAAAAACGGGCTTGTGTGCGCAATGACCAGCCACGCGCGTAACGTGACTGGTCCTCATCTCTATTGTACCATAGAAATAAGACGTAAGTAAAGCCGTGAAGATATGCGTGTTTCAGGTGAGTCTTGGGTGGAAAACTGACGTAGGGAAGCCTATAATCATAGGAAACGGGCCGCCCGTGGAACAGGCGGCCCGTAGGTGGTGCGACTCGGTCTGGCTTAGAGGCTCGTGCGGCCCGGGGCGACAGCGCGGACGATGAGGACGAGCAGGATGGCGCCGATGGCAGCGATCACGATACTGACCGGATCGAGGCCGGTGACATCGCGGCCGGTGATGAGCGAGCTGAGCCAACCGCCCAGGATCGCGCCCACGATACCGACGACGATGTTCATCACCCAGCTCTGGTTACCCTTGGTGACGACCTCGGCGATGAAGCCGGCGATCAACCCGATGAGGATCCAAACGATCAACGACGTAAGCATAGGTTATTTCCTCCTTGATGTTCTAACGTCTAGACTATGGATAGTTAAGTGCTGTTGGAAAAATGCCGCACAGCTGTTCTAAAAAGCAAGTCGCGTGCCAACTATTAACGATTGATTCCCTGACCCCTACCATGACCACCCTTCCTTCTATCCGCATCCCGCTCCTGCGTCTGGCGCTCTGGCTGGGCTGGCCGCGCCTCGTCGCGTGGACGGCCTGGCGTCTCGGCATCACGCGCGAGGAGCGCGACGGGTTGTCGGCCGCGGAAGCGGCGCGGCGCGGCCTGGCGAGCCTGCTTAACCTACGCTGCCCGCTGTGCGGAACCGAGATTCGAGGCGCCTGGACGGTGACGGCCGACGGCCAGCTCGGCGCGCGGCGCGCCTCGGTATGCCCGACGTGCGACTTCCGCCTGGATAGCTGCCGGCACTGCCGCCACTTCCGACCCGGCGGGGCAGCAGGGGCCGCCGTCAACAGTGGTATGATGGTCCGCGTGGGCGACGAGGATTTTACCCAGGGCGGCTGCGAGGTCTATCGTGGCTACGCCAGCGTCTACGACCTGTACGGCGAGAAGATGGCCGACCGCCTGGCGATGATGGGCGCGGAGAGTATCCGCGTGCCCAAGCCCATCACCGACTCCTACGTGCCGTTGCCGGAGTGCACGGCCTTCGCCCTGGCCCCCCGCCGCTTGCGCCACTCTGATACCCGCCTCGACCGCACGTGGCGGGCGTGGCTGCGGTGGCTGAGCAACAGCGGATGACGTAGCGACGAGAAGAAAGCGGGTTCCATGCCGTCCCCTGCTGAACTCTACGCGCGGGTCCTCACCGCCGACGAAGCGGGCGTCCAGCGCTACTACGCGTGCCTGCGCGACAAGGGCATCCTCCCCACACCCGCCGAGGGGGGGGACCTGTACGCGCCCAACCCGGTCATTGTATCAGGACAGGTGGTGCGCTGGATGACGGAGGATGTCAACGCGTTCGCGGAGCAGCGACGGGCGGCAACGCGCGATGGCCTGGACCTCCTGGCGTGCATGGCGCCCGAGACACGCGCCATCTTCGCGTCGCCCGACGTGGCCGACGCCCTCTGGCTCAAGCTCCAGGTCGAGCCGCCCCTGGCCCAGTTAGACGCCTTCCTAACCGAGACGGCTGAGGGGCTGATCCCCGCGTATCTGGAGTGGCAAACATTTGGCGCGTATGCGACGCTGGCGCGGCTGGCGCTGACGTGCGCCCAGGGAGCCTGGCCTGCGCTCCGGCGCGCCAGCCTGACGGCCACGCCGGGCTGGGACCTGGCGACCCTCGACCACCGGCTCGTCGCGCTGTACACGCGGGGCTGCGAGGACGACCCGCGCCAAGCGGTCGTCATGGACTACCGACCGTATCAGCAGGTGACGCGGCGGGAGTTCTTCGCCATGCAGGCCCTGACGGGCGGCGCGCGGGGGTTGGGCATCATCGACCCGCGCGAGGTCGTCTACCACGCCGGCCGCCCCCACTACCACCGCGCGGGCCAGTTGATTCCCATCCGCCGCGCCTACGTGCGCCTCGTCCATGGCGAGATGCTCAAGCTGTGGGATGAGGCGTCGCCGGACGAACAGACCGCGCTGCGCCGCTTCTTTGGCGACGCCCGCGTGAGCTGGATCACCCATCCCCTCCACTTCTACTACGGGACGAAGGCCCACTTCGCCGACTTCCACGCGGCGGGCCTGTCGCCGCGCCTGCCCGCCGCGTGGCTGCTGACCGACGAAAAGATCGCCGCGCTGCGCCGCGACGGGCGCGACCCGCTGGTGGGGCTAGTTTACAAGCCGGCGACGGGGCATGGCGGACAGGCCGTCGAGCCGGACCCGCCGCTGGACCACCTGGAGACGGGCGGGCTACTCCAGGCGCGCATCACGCCCGCTGCCTGCCACCATACGCTGTATGGCCCGCGCATTCCAGAGATTCGCCTGATGGCTATCCCAGAGAATGGGACGCTGGCCGGGGCGGCAATCTTCACACGTGTTATGGCCCCCGACGAGTTCAAGAGCAACGCGGGCCGAATAGCGGCCCGCGCGGTGCCAGGTACTGGCGAGGGGTATGGGTTTGTGGCGTGGTGACGGTCGTGGTATAATGGCCGCCTATGTTGGCCCAGAGCATTGTCGGTGGGTTGGCGGCGGGTAGCGTCTACGCCCTGGTGGCGCTAGGGCTGGCGCTGGTCTACAAGACGTCGCGCCTGGTCAACTTCGCCCTCGGTGAGATGGCGATGCTCAGCGCCTTCGTCGCCTACAGCGCCACAAGCCGCCTGGGGCTGCCCTATCCGGCCGCCTTCGCCGTTGCCCTGGCCTTCGCCGCCCTGCTGGGCCTGACCGTCGAGCGTGTCCTGATCCGTCGGCTCCAGGAGGCCCCGCACCTCAGCGTCGTCGTCGTCACGCTCGGCCTGGGCAGCGTGTTGTACACCGTGGCGGGCTGGGTCTGGGGCTATGATACCAAGACGTTCCCGCCGCCCGTCAGCGGCGGGCCGCTGGTCATCCCCCTGGGCGCGGGGCTGGTTCTGACCCGCCTGAACGTCCTCATTTTCGCCGTGGCCGTCGTGTTGATGACCCTGGTCTGGCGGCTGATCTACCATAGCCACTGGGGGCTAGGGATGCGGGCACTGGTCGAGCAGCGCGACGCTGCGTCGATGCTAGGCGTCCGCCCCGACTACGTGAGCCGCGTGACGTGGGCGATCGCAGCGATGCTGGGGGCGGTGGCGGGCATGCTCATCGCGCCCATTACGTTCCTCGACCCCAACATGATGAGTGATGTCGTCGTCAAAGCCTTCGCCGCCGCCGTCCTGGGCGGTCTGACCAGCCTGCCGGGCGCGGTTGTGGGCGGGCTTGCTATTGGCGTCCTGGACAACGTCGTCGCCCAGGTGTGGGGGACGCCCCTCAAGGCGACGGCCGCCTTCGCCGTCATCGTCGTCGTCCTCATCCTGCGCCCGACGGGACTGTGGGGTGAACGGGACTGAGTCGTGTATGTATCCTGATCTCTGCTTGCAGCCGCGCCACTGGACGCGGGCCGAAGTTGAGGCTCAACTGCCGGCGCTGGTGGCTGTCCTGCGTCGTCACCAGGCGCGGGCTGCTTACCTGTTCGGCTCGGTTGTCAACGGGGACACCGACACGTGGAGCGACCTGGACATCGCCGTCCTGGCGCCGAAGGCTACGACTGACTGGTTGGACTACTACAACCGTCTCGCGGCGGCCCTGATCGCCACCCTCCAGGCTGACAACATCGACCTCGTCCTCCTGGACGAGGCCCCCCTGGCGCTTCAGGCTCGGGTGGTCCACGTCGGGCAACGTCTCTTTGCCGACGACGATGTCGCCGCCTGGGCAGACAGCGTCGCGGCACGCTACGCCGATGTGGCGGACTGGCGGCGGGAGAACTGGGAAGTCACGCGGCAGCTCGCCCGGCAAGGCGTGACAAGCGAGGTGGCGATGATCGACCAGGAACGCGTCCAGCGTTTTGTCTTTGTCATCCGCGATGCGGTGCGTGAGCTACGCGCCTTGCGAGGGCCGGATGCCGCCGTCTATGACCAGAAGCACAGCCGTGCGCTGGAGGAACACTATCTGCGGCTGGCCTGCGAAGCCGCCCTCGACCTGGGTCGGCATGTGATTGTCAAGACCGGGTTGGGATCGCCGCAAGAATACCGAGACGTGGGCCGCCTGCTCGCTCAGGCCGGGGTCGTGCCGCCAGAACTAGGCAAGAAGCTGGAGGACATGGCGGGCCTGCGCAACATCCTGGTCCACCCGTACTGGGATATCGACCCACGGCGCCTCGACCAGATCATGGCCGAGGACCTGGACACCTTCGACGTGTACGTCCACCATATCTTTGCCTACCTGGAGAGCCTGCCATGAGCGAAGCAGCCTTCGAGAACGTCTGGATTGCGCCGCTGACGCCGCAGAGTTTCCTGGACCGCAGCGCCTACGTGTTCCGCGACAAGCCGGCCGTCGTCTACGGCGACCAGCGCTGGACCTACCCGGAGTTCGCGGCGCGCGTCAACCGCCTGGCGAGCGCCCTGCGCGCCAGCGGCGTCCAACACGGCGACCGCGTCGCCTTCCTGTGCCCCAACATCCCGCCTATGCTCGAAGCCCACTTCGGCGTGCCGCTGTCGGGGGGCGTCCTCGTCGCCATCAACACGCGCCTCAACGCCGAGGAGATTCACTATATCCTGGAGCACTCCGGTTCGAAGCTGCTCTTCGTGGACACCGAACTCGCGCCCCTCGTCGCGTCGTACGTGCGAGACCTGCCCGCGCTCGAACAAGTCATCACCATTGTCGACGAGCGGGCGGGTGCGCCGAGCCAGCGTCTCGACGGCCCCGACTACGAGACGTTCCTGGCGGGTGGCAGTCCTGACCCGGTTCCCTCGTGGCTCGAGTCCGAGAAGGACACCATCACCATCAACTACACCAGTGGGACGACAGGCCGCCCGAAGGGTGTGATGTACAGCCATCGCGGGGCGGCCATGAATGCGCTGGGCGAGGCGCTGGAGGTCGGCCTGACCAGCGACAGCGTCTACCTATGGACACTGCCCATGTTCCACTGCAACGGCTGGTGCTTCCCGTGGGCCGTCGTGGCGATGGGCGGGACGCACCTGTGCCTGCGCAAGATCGACCCGGCCCACGTCGTCCACCTCATTCAGGCCGAGGGCGTGAGCCACTTCTGCGCCGCGCCGACCGTCCTCATCACCCTCGTGAACAGCCCGGCCAGCCAGGACCTGCGCCTGACGCGCCCGCTGCGGGTCGTGACAGCCGGCGCGCCCCCCTCGCCGACCATCATCCAGGCCGTCGAGGCGCTGGGGGCGCAGATTACCCATGTCTACGGCCTGACGGAGACGTACGGCCCGCACACTGTCTGCGAGTGGCAGACAAGGTGGGACGGACTGCCTGCCGAGGAGCGCGCTCGCCTCAAGGCGCGCCAGGGCGTCGCCTACATCCACGCCGTTGACCTGCGCGTCGTCGACGACCAGATGAATGACGTCCCCGCCGACGGCCAGACGCTCGGCGAGGTCATCATGCGCGGCAACAACATCATGAAGGGCTACTACAACGACGTCGAGGCGACGGCCAAGGCGTTCGCGGGCGGCTGGTTCCACAGCGGCGACCTGGCGGTGATGCACCCCGACGGCTACATCG
>CAZLBQ010000057.1:0-17953 GCA_964557745.1 uncultured Anaerolineales bacterium | reverse complement strand
GAGGCGGTCTCCTCTGCCCGGCCGCCCTCGTCTTAACGGTCTTGTCACTATCAGGCGCTTCAGAGGCAGGCCGTCGGCCTGCCTCTCTGTTTCCCTTTCGTGGGCTTGACACTCTATGATATAATCGATGGGGTTGGCAGAGTGACTCCTGACCTGCGCGAGCTGGGACGCGTGGCTGGCACAGGAGTTGCTTTTCTGCCACAGCCGGTTAGCTACGACGACGTAGCCGATTCGGGGATTGGGTACCCCTACCAGTTCAATGTCAACGACGACATGGAGGTGCGACGGTGCTCTATCAGAGCGAACTGGAACTACCCCGCGATGTGCGGGACGTTCTGCCCTCGACGGCCCAGGCCGTGTACCGCAAGACCTACAACCAGGCCTGGCGGGCAGCGCGGGTGGTGAGTGAGCGAGATCGCGCCCTGGCGGCGCACGCAGCCGCGTGGCGACAGGTCAAGCGGTCGTTCACCAAGAACGTCGAGGGGGAGTGGGTCAGCTGCGACAGCGTGCAAGGTGTCGTAGATGACCTGTAGGCGGTGATGGCAGGCGAGTTCTGTGCGTGGCTTGCTCGCCCAGCCGCGCCGCACGTCGGAACTCGCCCTCGTCCTCTCATCACGACGCCAGGAGACACCGCAATGACGGAACGAAGCACGATTATTTACGTTCATGGGATTGAGACCGGGGAGCGCCTATGTCAGGCCTTGATGGGGCGCCCCGGCGTCCTGGCGGCGGAGCCGCGTGATGTCGTCACCAATCCAGACCCGACGCAGCCGAATCGCAACGAGGCGGTCGTGGTCCGCTATGATAGTGACATGGTGGTGCCGACGGAAATCGAGGCGTTCATTCAAGAGCTAGGCTACAAGCCGGTGGCCCGTGAGGAAGGGCCTATGGCCGACCGCGCGTAGGTCGCCATTCCTCCAAGGAGAATCGGTTATGCGTTGGGAAGAGAGCTGGAAGCTGCGTCGCCCTGATGCGCCGGAGCCGCTTGGGGACGAGGATGAGGTTGACGAGAACCTGGATGACCTGGGCCTCGATGAGGACGACCTCGACGACCTCGAAGAGCTGGATGGCGATTTCGACGAATTTGACGACCTGGACGACGAAGATTTCGACGGCTTCGATGACCTCGAGGACGAGGAGGACTTCGAAGACGAGAGCTTCTAGCGTCGGGGTCTGACAGGCGCAAGGAGGCACGTATGGTGCGCGTGGATAAGGCGTTGGTGGTCAATGCCCCGGTGGAAAAAGCGTACGCGATGTGGTCGCACTTTGAGCAGTTCCCTCGGTTCATGAAGTACATCGAGCAGGTTCGCATGACGGGGCCTGACACTTCGCACTGGGTCGCCAAGACGCCCATCGGCAAGCTGGAGTGGAACGCCAAGACGACGGAGAACACGCCCAACAAGCAGATCGCGTGGAATTCGACCGACGGCGACATCAATACCTCGGGTGTGGTCATGTTCGAGCCGGTCGACCGGGGCACGAAGGTCATGGTCCGCCTCCAGTACTCGGACCCGCCCGGCGGCAAGCTGGCGGAGGTCGTGGCGGCGTTGTTCAAGGTGGTCGAGACCGAGATGGAAGGCGATCTGCAGCGGTTCAAGGAGTTGGTTGAAGGCCAGGGTGAGACGATAGCGGCGACCCGCTAACGGTAAGCAAACACAACGGGCCGTCCTCCATAGGGCGGCCTTTGTTATCCACAGGTGAGGCTGACAGCAAGGAGATGCGCATGGCGGACGAACGCCGACGCACGGATGATCACATTGAAGAGACGGATGATACCCTCGCCCCTGCCGACTCGCGGGGCGGCCAGGATGAGTTGCTGGTCGGGCTAAGCGGCCGCGCCGACTTTGCGGGCGATCTTGTCGAGGAAGATGACAGTATCGGCGATTACGAGGGCCAGCACGAGTCACTCGAGCCGGACTACGAGTATCGCGTCAGCACCGCCGTCAGCGACGAGTACGGTGAGTATCCGGCGCCCGGCGACGAGGATATGCCGCTTGGCTACACCACCGACGAGAAAGTTGCCGCCGAAGAGGGATTGGCGTATTATCCGCCTATGGATCCGGCCACGGTCGAGGCGAGTGACCGCGACGAGGACCGCCGACTTGCCGCGGGCTTCGAGGCGTCGGTACGCGACGCAGGCTACGATACCGAGTTGCAGCCGGAGGGCGTCGAGGGCAGCGACTACGACCTGGCCGCCGAGGTCGTCGAGGCCATCCAGTTGACGTCGACCATTACCGGCTATCGCGTCCGCGTCCACATCGAGGACGGCGTCGCCTATCTGACGGGCGTCGTCTCGACGTTTGAGGACATTGGGCTGCTGGCGAGCATCGTTCAGAACGTGCCGGGCATCGATGATGTGGATGCCGACGACCTGGACGTGAGCGACGAGAACATCGAAGGTATGCGGGTTGTCATCTCTGATCAGACAGAGATCGATGGCGACCTCGAAGAGGAGTTATGACGCCAGAACGCTCCGCACCGGAGCGCAGCGAAGACCAACCCGACGAGGCTGAGGCCGACGTAGTCGCCGGGCGGGCCACGCCGCGCATCTTGACCCTCAAGGGCGCGAGCCGCTCGGGCGACGCCCCCCCTCTGCCCCTCATCGACGGCGACGCGCGCACCGCCGAGTTCGCTGCGACGCTGGAGCGGCATCGGGGCGCGCGCCACCTCGTCGTCTTGCAGGACTATCCCGACCCGGACTCGATCTCGTCGGCCTTCGCCCATCGGCTGATCGCTGAGCAGTACGATATTGATGTCGACGTGACGTACAGTGGGCGCGTTAGCCACCAGGAGAACATCGCCCTGGTGCGCCTGCTCAACCTCGACCTGATTCCCTATGACGCCGACCGCGTCGACCTCCAGACCTACGACGGCGCGGTGTTTGTGGACAGCCAGGGGACGACGAGCAGCGTGCGGGCGGGGCTGGAAGAGGCGGGCGTGCCGACGGTTATCATTGTGGACCACCACGAGCGGCAGGAGGGCGCGACCGCCGAGTTTGTCGACCTGCGCAAGGTGGGGGCGACGGCCACCATCTACACCGACTACCTCCAGCATCACCTGCTCAACCTGGAGTCGAGCCGCCGCGAGCACGTTCTGCTGGCGACATCGCTCATGCACGGCATCATGACTGATACGCGGACGTTGCTACGCGGGCGGCCCGAAGACTTCATGGCGGCCGCCTTCCTGGCCCAGTTCCACGACGCCAACCTGCTGTCGGAGATCATGAGCCAGCAGCGCTCCAAGGCCGTCATGGATACCGTCCAGCGGGCGCTGGCGAACCGACTGGTGACGCAGAACTACGCCATCGCCGGCATCGGCTACATCCGCGCCGAGAACCGCGACGCCATCCCCCAGGCGGCGGACTTCCTGCTCACCGAGGAGAACGTCCACACGGCCATCGTCTACGGTATCGTCCTGGGCGGCCGGGACTACGGCACCTCGGAGGAGAGCCTGGTCGGCTCGCTCCGCACGAGCAAGCTGACGATGGACCCCGACCAGTTCATCAAGGACGTCTTTGGCCGCTCGGCGGCGGGCCGCTACTTCGGCGGCGGCAAGCGGGAGGCGGGCGGTTTCGAGGTCCCTATCGATTTTCTGGCGGGGGCGACGGAAGAGGAGTACGCCGAACTCAAGTGGCAGGTCTACGACCGCCAGATTAAGCAGCGGCTGATGGCGAAGATCGGCGTCCGCGACGGGGAAAAGAAGTAGACGCCGAAGAAACACGAAGGGGACGCTCAACGCGTCCCCTTCGCCTGTGTCACGATGCCGCCCACGCCTCGCGTGCCTTCTCCAGCATCTCGCGCTCGCTCTTGTAGCTCGCCCGCTGGATCGCCTCGTCGATGGGGAACCAGCGCACCGCGTCCACCTCGGCCAGTTGGGGACGCGCCTCGCCACTCGTCCACCGCAGCAAGAAGAAATCGACAAACTTGTGGTGGCGCAGGCCCGGGCGCGGGAAGTACCAGTACTCGACGCGGCCCAGCGGCGCCAACAGCTCGCCCACCAGCCCCGTCTCTTCTCGTACCTCGCGCAGCGCCGTGACGTCGGGCGTCTCGTCGGCCTCGACCAGCCCCTTGGGCAGCGCCCAGCGCGTCTCGCCATGCGTCGCGATCAGCGCGACGTCCATAGCGGACGGGGCGCCGCGGGCGATGACACCACCGGCGGAGTGGATTGTCTCAGTCTTTAAGCTCGGTCTGGAGGGCTGCGTTGACTTTGCCATTCATCCCCAGATCCGGGTCCTCGGCCTCTTTGACCTCGACCACAACACTCATCCGATTATAGACGGCAATGGCGATGAGGAGCAAACCGGTAGCGACCAGGATGGCGGCCGCGTAGAGCAGGAGCGTTGGTTCATTGCCGATGCTGTACTTGAACACCATCAGCAGGCCCTCGATGGCCAGGGCGGTGATGACGATGTACAGGAAGCGCGAGAGGGTGCGCCGAATCTCACCCGCTTCGCGCTTGGGGTCGGTGCGCGCCACCTCCTCGGCCAGAATCGTCGCGCCCAGTTCGAGGACGGCGACGGCGACGGCGACCAGGGCAATGGCGGTGAAGAGCGGCTCAATATCCGACGAGCGGGCCAGCAAGGCGCCGCCTGCCTTCGCTACGCCGTAGCCAAAGGTGACGACCGACGCAACGATAAAGAACAGGGCAAACAGAATGGCCAGCCCCTTTTCGAGACGCAGAATGTGGTGTTCCATATGGGTTGGTATGTTCCGTGGGTACGAGGGTTTCCTGGGTCGCCTACGCATGATTCGTGCCAGGAGAGGAGGAAAGAGGGGGATTGAGGAGGCGTTTTGTGGGGTTTGTCTAGACAATCGCCAACGCAAAACGGGGCGACGCAGACGCGTCGCCCCCATTCGTATTCCACCGTAGCGCCGACGACCGTCGGCGCTTACCTCGGCTTAGCGCGAGTAGAACTCAACGATCAACTGCTCGTGGATGTCGGCGTCGATGTGCTCGCGGCGCGGCGCGCTAATCATGCGGCCGCCCGTCTCGGACTTGATGAGCCAATCCGGCGTGCGCACGATGGGGTTGCGCTGAAGCTCCATGATCTGCGGCAGTTGCAGCGCCTTCTCCGACAGGCTGATCTCGTCCCGCTCGTTGACGAGGTAGGACGGGATATTGACCGAGCGCCCGTTGACCAGGACATGGCCGTGGTTGACGAGCTGGCGGGCCATCGGGCGCGTCTGGGCCAGGCCCAGGCGATAGACGACGTTATCCAGGCGACGCTCTAGCGTCTGGAGGAGCGACAGGCCGGTCAGGCCGCGCGTGCGCTGCGCCATCTCGAAGTAGCGGCGGAACTGCGCCTCGCGCATGCCATAGATGCGCTTCACCTTCTGCTTCTCGCGCAACTGGCGCGCGTACTCCGATGTCTTGCGCGGTGGCTTCTGGCCGTGCTGGCCCGGCGGTTGGTTGAGGCGGCGCTCCAGTTTGGGGCCGCCCTGGCCGAAGAGATCGACGCCCTCACGGCGCGACAGCTTATTCTTTGGTCCGCGATAGCGTCCCATGTCACCTTCCTTATATGATCAAGTCCGCGTTTCGAGTTATGTTTGAGGTCGTTCGACTACGACCCTATAATGATACTCAAGATACTCCATAAGGCAAAAATTCGCACAGTTGCGCGCAGGGAGACCTGACAAAAACCAGACCCGACAGGTCTTCAAGACCTGTCGGGTCTGGTAGTCCGAGATGTTGCCCCTACGGCTGGGCGAGGGTAAAGCGGAAGTCTGCGTAGGCGACGCCAAAGGTCGTGAACATCTCGCGGCTGATGGTCATGACGCTGGGCGAGGTGGGGCAAGGCTCGAGCACGCTGCCAGATTGCTGGACCCAGGTGGGCGCGCTCGGGTTGTCGACGCTCAACTGGACGGTCTGGCCGGCCGCGAGGTTCAACCCGGAGATGACGGCGTTGCCGTTCTCGTCGACGATGGCGACGCGGGTCGAGCCGTCGGGGAGCGTGGCCGTCACGGTCGTTCCGAACAGCGGGAAGTCCGTGCCACGGTTGAAGAAGCCGTCGCAGCCGAAGTCGATGAAGCTGCGGACGACGAGGATACCGGCGCACAGGTTGCCGCCGCCGCAGGTGAAGGGCGCTGCGGTCGGCGTCGGCGTGACGGTCCGTGTGACCGTCGGCGGGACCGGCGTCGCAGTGCGGGTCACGGTGGGCGGCACGGTGGCCGTCGCCGTGCCGGTAGCGGTCGCCGTCGTCGTCGCGGGCACGGTGGTGGCCGTCGCCGTGCCGGTGGCCGTGGCAGGCACGGTGGTGGCCGTGGCCGTCGTCGTCGCGGGCGCTGTGGTAGCCGTGCCTGTCGCTGTCGCGCCCGTCGTCGGGGTCGTGGTCACGGCGGGCGTGCCGGCCGTGCCGGTTGGGGTCGTGGTCGCCGCGGCGGTCACCGTGCCGACGGGCGTGCCAGCCGTGCCGGTCGGGGTCGTGGTCGCCGCGGCGGTCACCGTGCCGACGGGCGTGCCAGCCGTGCCAGTGGGCGGCGTCACGGTCGTCGTGGCGGTTGTGGTGCCCACAGGTGTGCCAGCCGCGCCGGTGGGGGTCGTGGTGGCGGCCGCGCTAAACGTGATGGTGCGGAGTTGCGAGAGGCCGAAGCCGCTGGTCCCTGTCGAGTCAACAACAACGACGCCCCATTGGTACGGTGTGCCTGGTTGGAGCGCGGACTGCTGATTGATGGTCACACTATCGACATAGCCGAGCGTGCCCGTCGCTAGAGTACTGCCGTTGGGCTGGACGAGGGCCAGGCGATAAGTGTCGGTGGTCGAGGCGCGGCGCGTCCAGCGGAAGGTCACGGGGAAGGACACCGTGGCGTTGTCGGGCGGGCTGACCAGGGACACGTTGGCGACATTGAGCGCGCCAACACTGGCTCGCTGGCCGGCGGTGTAGCCGCTGATGTCTTGGCTATCCCAGAAGCGGACATAGGCAGGGTTGGTCTGCGGCCCAAACTCCACGTAGTACGTGTAGCCGGTCGGCGGCGTGGGTGGGTTGGCGAAGGCGAAGTAGCCGGTGATGGTGGTGGTCGCTGTGATCACAGCGACGTCATCGTTATCGGCGTTGTAGCGGCGCAGGGTGACTGTCGTACCGGCGACGGGCGCGCCGTTATTCACAATCTGGCCGGAAATCTGCCCGCCGGCTTGATCGGGCGCGGCGGCCTGGGCGACGACGACCGGCGCCGGCGCGTCGCCCATCGCGCGCACCAGACTCAGATGGCTGGGGCGGAGCGCGGCGGACATGGCGGGCGCGACCTCGATATTGCGTAGCGTCGTCACCTCATTGGCGGCGCGGGTGGCGCTGGCCGGGGCGAACAGGAGCGCCGTGCTGGCGAGCACGAGCGCGGCGAGGGCAAGGAAGCCGACCGCGAGGACGCGGTGGGGCGCCGGGAGGCGGCTGTTGAACATTGTCCCCTCCTGGGATTAGTCTTGTCGGTTATCAGGCGTAGGCGGGGTGAAGCCGGACTCGGTATCGTAGCCGGTGTCCGTCCCGCCCATACCACTGGGACGTGGCTCGGTGGGCTTGTCCGTCGTCAAAGCGTCGTGCTCGTCGTTCCAGGCGGCAGCGGCGTCTTCCCCGTAAGCGCCGGTGAACGTGCCGCGTTGACGAAAGCTCTGCTCGTCCGGGGCGTCGTCGGCGATGGGGTCGGAATGGGGGTCGTGCGGGGTTTGGTCCATGCGTTGCTCCTGGGGGCGGCGTGACGGAGGCGCCCACGCGAAGGGGCGCGTCCATCGGCTGGCGGCGTGGGTCATAGCCGGCAATGGAGCAAGAGGCGGGCCAGACGAAAAAGGTGGCCCTACCACCGACAGACTGCTCTGTCTGTCCTGGTAGGGCAGCAGCAAAAAGAGTATGGAGTTGGGGAGGGCTGCGTTACCGGCGCTGCGGGGCGCGGTTTCCGAGGGTCAGCAGCGCCAACAGGCCTGCGACGAGCAGGGCGCCACCGACCAGCAGCAGCCAGTTGGGGCCGCTACCGGTGTCGCCTGTGGTCGGCAGGGCGGCGGGCCGGACGGCAGTCGCTGTGGCGGCCACCGTGGCGACGCGGGTGGGCGCGGCGGTCGCGACCGCCGCGACAGTGGCGGCGGGGCGAACAGTCGCCACGGCGGTGCCCGTGCCCTGGGCGGCTGGTGAGGCCAGAGCCGTCGTGCTGCCGCCGCTGATCAACAGCAGGGCGACGAGCAGTACGGCGAGAACGCTCCCAGCCAGCACCGCGACCTTGACAGAGTTGTTCCGCATCATAGAGAACGTACCTCCTTGCGGGGGTTAGGATGATGCGCGCGCAGGAACGCGCGCGGGCCGCAGGCTCTCCCAGCAATAAACATGCCGTCGCCTGGGGACCGTGTGAAAGAGGATTATAGAGGCTATAGCTCCGAGTGTCAAGTATTGTAACACGGCTCGTCTGGTTGCTGCGAGAAGCCGGCGGCTAGCACTGGCAGCCCGGGCACCAGTAGGTGAGGCGATTGTGTTGTCCCTGGCGCTTGCCCTGGATGAGCGCGCCGCAGCGGCGGCACGCGCGTTTGCTGCGGCGGTAGACGTAGTGGTGGTAGTCGTACCAGTTGCCGCCCGCCGCGCGCCACACGCGCGCTAGACCGGGCGAGACGGTCATGCCTCCGGTGACGTAGGCGCGGCGGGCCAGGCGGGGAATGTGCCGCGCCAGCCGCTCCCGCTCGGCCTCCGTCAGGCTCCCGACACACCGGTAGGGGTTCAGCCCGGCGGTGAAGAGGATTTCGCTCTTGAGGTAGTTGCCGACGCCCGCCGCCAACCGTTGCTCCAGGAGCGCCTCGCCCAGCTCGAGCTGCCCGGCGTCGGGGTGGGCCAGGCGCGCCAGGAACTCGGCGCGGTCAAACGGCTCGGCCAGCACGTCGGGACCGAGGGTTGTCAAGCGGGTGTGGTGCGCCGCCTCTTGAGGCGACATAATCTCAAACACCGGCCCGTTGTAGAGGACGGCCAGGCCACGCCGCGTCCGCAGCCAGGCGCGCACCCGGCGGTCGTCGGGGACGTCGGCGTCCGGCGGGAAGGTCCGCCACCGTCCCCACATCATGAGGTGGCTGTACAAGACGATATCCTGACCGATATGGATGAGGATGTTCTTGCCGTGGGTGTCGATGGCTGTGACCGGCTGGCCGATAATGCGCTCGGCCCACGGAGAGCGACGCCAGCGCCGCGCGGTGGCCGCGAAATCCAGCACCGTTTCCCCCAACAGGACGTCGGCCAGACTCTCCGCCGTGCGTCGTATCTCAGGCCCTTCAGGCATAGCTACGCTCCTGTCTATCGTCACTTCTCTAGAGCAACCGGCGGGCCGCATTTCGACCTCAGCGTTTCAACTCTAACGGGCAGGTGGCTATACTTTGCGCCAGACGACGTTTGCGAGAAGGAGGAGTTTATGGCCGATATCACGCTGTACGAGCCGCGCGAGGAACACGTGGTCGTCGCGGCTGCGCCTGAGTTGCACATCGACCCGCGCTTCACCCAGCATATGCTAGGCTGGTATCGCGGCCTGGAGCCGCTGCCGCTGAGCCAGGCATTCCCCGACCCAACGCGGGCCGCCGTCTTCTCGACCGACTTGATCGTCGGCTTTGCCTATGAAGGGCGGCTCGCCAGCCCCCGCGTCGCGGCGCTCGTGCCGGGCGCGGTGGACCTGTTCAAGCGCGCGCACGCCTACGGCGTGCGGCGCTTCCTGATGGCCCACGACGCGCACAGCCCCAACGCGCCAGAGTTTGCGGGCTGGGGGCGGCACTGCGAGCGGGGAACGCGCGAAGCTGATACTGTGCCCGAGTTGGTGGAGCTACCCTTTAGCGCCGACTACACCGTCATTGAGAAGAACTCCCTGAGTCAGGCCATTGCCACAGGCCTCGAGGGCTGGCTGCGCGAGCATCGCGAGGCGAGCGACTTTGTGGTGATTGGCGATTGCACCGACTTATGCGTCTACCAGGCGGCTATGTTCCTGCGCATGCAGGCCAACGCGCTCGACATCCAGGACCGGCGCGTCGTCGTGCCCGCCAATCTGGTGGACACGTTTGACTTCCCCCTGGACACCGCGATGCGCATGGGCGCGATGCCGCATCCGGGCGACTTCTTCCACCTCGTCTTCCTGTACCACATGGCGATGAACGGCATCCAGGTGGTGCGGGCTATCGTCTAGCACACGTCGGGCAGCCACAAACGGGGACGGAGGCCAGCTGTTGGCCTCCGTCCCCGTTTGGCTCTTCGGACAGACCCGACAGGTTTTGGCAACCTGTCGGGTCTCGCTGATACGGAGCGTTTAGGTCGCCGCCAGACGGCGGCGGAAGCGGTGGATGTGCGTGGCCTCGGTGCTGGTCAGGGGGCGATGGCGGTTGACGAACAGGTTGATGATGTCGCCGGGGACCCGTTCCAGCTCTTCGCGCGCCAGGGCGATGCGTTCGGGGTCGGTCGCCGCGGGCGCCGCGATCATATCTTCCAGGCTGATGGCGGTCGCGTTCGGATCGGTGAGGCAGTCGGAATTGAGGGACACGCAGAGGCGGTTTTCGGAGCGACGCCAGAGGGAGACGCGGATCTGGTAGGCGAGGAGGCTCCAGTTGGCGGCGGTAGGGGTCACACCGCGCGACGCTAAGTACAGCGCCTTATCGCTGGCAGCGTCATGATCGACGCCCCGTTGCATGAGCTGCTGATAGGCCGTGTGGTAGGTATCCCAATCGATCCGGGGTGGCATGAGCTACCTCTCGCGCCAGGCAAAGCTTGGCGAATCAGGGGGGATTTGGGTACGTGGCAACTACCGTGCACGCTGCGATTGGGAGCGTCACCAAGTGACGCTGACAGTCAACGCACACGGGTCCATTATATGGATGTATCGTGGATGGGGTTACACCAGAGACTAGCGAAAGGCTCACCAATCCCTGACGAAAAAATGATGGGGGGAACCGAAAAGAAACACGCTGAACCCTAAGGTTCAGCGTGTGGAGGGATTAACCCTGTGCCAGGAGCAGGAGACTGAGGTAGGCGCCGATGGCCGTCAACCCTGCGATACCGCCGAGGACGGCTGCCCAGACGAAGCGGCTGCGGTGGATGAACGCGCTCACCGCCAGGCCCACGGCCAGGACGCCTTGCAGCACACCCAGGGCCGCCAGGGCGTCCGCCGTCGCGGCCTCGAAGCTCCAGCCGGTCAGAAACGCCAGCAGGCTGCCGCCAAAGGCCAGGATGAGCGTCAACATCCCCGTGCAGGCGATGGCCAGACTGCCCAGGGCCAACCGCGGCGCCGCCGGGAGGGGCTTGTCGGCCGCGCGATAGGCGGCGAGGGCGGCGGCCAGCGCGAGGGCCGTCGCGCCTGACAGCAGCAGCGCGGCCATGAAGTGGCCAAACAGGACATCCAGCACGGTTGTCCAGGCAAAGGTGACGGCGAAGAGCGCCAGCGCCGCCGGGGCCGTCACGCGCCACGTCAGGAGCCCGAGGCCGACGAGGAATAAGCCCCAGATGGGGTCGCCGCGCTGGAGCCACAGCAAGTTGAACAAGCCTACGCCGATGACCGCCAGGCTGACCAGGCGCGCCAGCCCGCCCCACCACGCCGTCTGTGTCTGAAGTGCAAACTGCTTCATCTGTGCGACCCGAGCGCCCATCGCTCCTCCCGAAGCCCAGTTGTGAAGTCGAAGACACACCCGTGAAAACAGCGCGCACGATCTTTACTTAGTGTTCATGACGCGCTAGAATGAAAAGAGTTACGCGGCCTGCCGACGAAATTGCCCGAATCTGCAAATCTCGTCGCACTGTATATACAAGCGAGGTAAGTATGACTACGTTCCCGTCTCGTCGCTCCGTGGTGATGGCTCCGCGTGGCGCCGTAGCGACCAGCCAGCCGCTGGCGGCCCAGGCCGGTCTGCGCATCCTGCTGGCCGGCGGCCATGCCATCGATGCCGCCGTCGCCACTGCCGCCGTCCTCAACGTCGTCGAGCCAATCTCGACGGGCATCGGCGGTGATGTCTTCGCGCTCATCTGGGACGGGACGGCTCTCCATGCCCTGAACGCCAGCGGGCGCTCACCGGCGGGTATGACCCTTGACTTGCTGGCGCGTCGCGGTTTGGAGACGGTTCCCTTCCTCGGTCCTCTCGCAATAACCGTGCCGGGCGCCGTCGACGGGTGGTGTGCGGCGGTGGAGCGGTTCGGCCGCCTGACGATGGCCGAGGTTCTCGCGCCGGCCATCGAGTATGCCGAGCAGGGCTTCCCCGTCAGCCCCCTCATCGCCCAGGGGTGGGAGAGGAACGCCGACAAGCTGCGCGAGTACAGCGGTCCGGACGGTGGGGGCTATCTCAGCCATGGCCGCGCGCCGCGGGCTGGCGAGGTCTGGCGGCAGCCCGCCCTGGCCCGCGCGTTGCGGGCGATTGCCGAAGGCGGACGCGACGCTTTCTACACGGGGCCGATGGCCGAGGCGATGGTGAGGACGGTGCAAGCGGCGGGCGGCGTGCTAACCGAGGCGGACTTGGCGGCGAACCGGCCGACGTGGGAAGACCCCATCGGTATTGACTATCGCGGGGTGCGGCTGTACGAGACGCCGCCTAACGGCCAGGGCCTGGCAGCGCTCGTCGCGCTCAACGTCGCCCAGGGCTGGGAACTGGCGGCGGACGGCTTCGGCGCCCTCGAGACCCTGCACCTGCTCATCGAAGCCATGAAGATTGGCTGGGCCGACGCCCTGGCCTATGTCGCCGACGCGGCGCTCGCCCCCGCGCCCCTGCGCGAGCTGCTGGACCCGGCCTATGGGGAGGCCCGCCGCCGCGAGATCCAGCCTGATGCCGCCCGGTCGTACCCGGCCGGCCGCTTCGCCGCGGCCAGCGACACCGTCTATCTCAGCGTCGTCGACGCCGAGCGCAACGCGGTGTCATTTATTAATAGCAACTACGCGGGAATTGGTTCGGGCCTGGTGGCGCGCGAGTGGGGCATTGCCCTCCAGAATCGCGGCGCGCTGTTCACCACCGAGCCGGGCCACCCCAATAGCCTCGCGCCCGGCAAGCGGCCCTACCATACCATCATTCCGGCCATGGCGTTCCGCGACGGGCAGCCCTGGTTGTGCTTTGGCGTCATGGGCGGCTACATGCAGCCCCAGGGTCACGTCCAGGTGCTGACCAACATGGTCGACTTTGGCATGGATCCGCAGGCGGCGCTCGACGCGCCGCGCTGGAGCGTTGACCCGCTGACGAGCGAGGTCACGCTCGAGCCGGGCCTGGCGCACGCCCAAGCCGGGCTGGCCCAGCGGGGACACCGGGTGAGCGTGACGCCGCCCGAGGCGATGGGGCAGTACGGGGGCGGGCAGGTCATCGCCATTGACCCGGAGACGGGCATGCTGCACGCCGGTTCCGACCCGCGCAAGGATGGCGGCGCTGTCGGCTATTGAGGGTACCGCTACGGGAGCGGCAGGGGCGTACCGGCCGCGTGCGAGATGTAGGGGAGCCACGAGCGCCAGATACTCGGCGTCGCGGTGGCGGTCGGCGTGCGGGTGGGCGTCGGGCTGCGGGTCGGCGTCGCGGTGGCGGTCAGCGTGCGGGTGGGCGTCGGGCTGCGCGTCGGCGTCCCATTCGGCGACACCGTCGGCGTCGGGGTAGCGGTCCCCGTCACGTCGGGGGGCAGGGTTTCGGTGGCCGTCATGGTGATGGTCGGGGTGACGGTGGGGCTGCCCTCGTCGACAGTGGTCGGGGTGACCGTCGGGCTGGGCGTGCGGGACGGCGCCGGTGTGCGCGTCAGCGTCGCGGTTCGCGTCAGGGTCGGCGTGCCCGGCGTGGGGGTCACAGTCACGGTGCGGGTGGCCGTAGGCGACGCGGTGGGAGGCGCGGTGGTGGGGGTCGGTGAGGGCGGCGCGGTCGGCGTCGGCGGAATGGTACCGGGCTGCCAGGTCAGGCAGACGCGCTCCACGCCGGCGTTGTCCTTCTGGACGTACAGCAGGTAGCGCGTGCCGTTGGCGTCGGCTGTGACAATGGAGCGGTCGTGGACATTGCTGAGGGCCAGGGGCGTGGGCGAGCTCCAGATGGGCGGGTAGCCGTTGGGGGGCGCGCTTGCCGTCTGTACGCGCACCGCGCCGGCGGCGGCCTGGTCCCGCCAGACGGCGAACACCGCTTGATGGCCGTAACTCACGTTGGGGCGCGTCGGACTGCCGTCGCCGTCTTGCAGCAGCAATGGGGTATCCCAACTCCAGCCTAGAATCTGGCCCAGCGTGGGATCATAGCGATAGGTTGAGTAGTATAGCTTCTGGTCACTGCCCAGCGTCGATTCCCACACGACGAACAGGGTGCCATCGGGCGCGCCCGTCAACGCCGGCGCGCCCGCAACGCGCTGTGTCGCGGCGCCGTAGTCCAGGGAGATATCGGTGTAGAACGGTGACCAAGGCTCACCGGCCGGCTTGTCCGTCCCGCGTATCTGATTGGTGGTCTGACCTTGATACGTCGTCGGATGCAACCAGACAAGACTGGGCACGCCGCCCGGTCCGGCGGCCAGGCGAGGATATGTCCCCAGGCTGGCGTCGATGTCATTGATAAACAGCGGGCTACGGCCGCTGAAGTCCACGCTGCGGCTCGGCTTGTAGGCCGAGTACAGTCGGGGACCAACGGCTTCCCGCTGCGGCCAGACGACGTAGATGCCGAGTGTCGTCGTGACAACGGCCGGCCCACCGTCGCTGTCGACCTGGAGGACGGCTGACGTATCAATCTCCTCGTAGCCAGGTGACCAATCGACGCCGCGCGAGCGATAGACCAGCTTGCCCTGGGAACTGCCGCTGGTGTCGGGGATGAACCATACGAGATGGACGTCGTTGTCAAGCCCCACGCTGATGTCGGGCGCGATCCCCGCGTCGACGCGGTAGGGGTCGGAGAGGCGGTCGGCGCCTGGCTCGAAGGTGCGATACCAGATGTCGCGGCCCGTGCCACCCCCTAATTGGGTCTGGTCCCACACGATGTGGACGCCGCTGACGGTGCGCGTCGCATCCACCGCGCCGACTGCCAACCGTGGCCGGGCGGCATCCGATGCGCTGGAGTTAGAGACGAGACGCGGGGGAGACCAGCCGTCGATGGGGGGACACGCCGTCTGGGTAGGCTGACCGAGGACGCCACGCAGCGACGCCAGGAAGACGCCGACCACGCCCGCCAGCAGGGGGATCATTTGCCAGTGGCGTCGGAACGCCACCGCAACACGCGGCAGCCCGCGAGCCTCCAGAGCCATAACGATAACAAATCCTTCGCTACATTCTGGCAACTCGGCCAGCTGCCTTAATTATACCCGATTTTCGTGCTGCCAGGCAGTGACGGACTTCAGAGTGGCGACCCAAATGCCGAAAGCCGAGACGACGGGCGCCCAATCATAGGACGTTCGTCGTCTCGACTCCTGTGTGGCGCTAACCTTTGTCCGACCTAGTGACCTGCCTCCCCCTCTAACGCTGCTGGACCCTCACGCCCAACAGGTTGGCCGGGCGTCCCCGGCGAGGGCAATCCGCCACCCGCGCGCAAGGTCGGCTGGGGGATGGCGGCCGTCGACGCCGGCGTCACCGTCGGCAGGGGCAACTCGAAGCTCTCCAGGTGGACGGTTGGGGTCGGCGTGACGGTGGGGATGACGGTCGGGGGAATGGCACACCGATTGGCCGTCAAGGATAGCGGGTCGATGCTCGCGTCTTGCAGCAGGAACCCGTAGCCGCTCAGGCAGTAGCCCGGTTCGGCCGGGTAGCGGCCGCCAACAGGCGCCGACGCTCGGATGGTGAGCGGTTCGTCGCGGTCGGGCGGGATGATGATGAAGGCGGTGGGCTGACCAGTGGTCGGGTTGGTTTGCACCTCGGCAATCGGACCGTCAAAGCTCACGAAAGGCTTGGACTTGACCTCGAGCGAGGTGGCCGACACGCGCGGCTGATTCAGGTCGCCGCACGTCCCGACCAGATAGACGATGGTGCCGTCGGTTGCCTGGTCCTGACCGGGCAGAGCAGGATCCACATCGACGGTCAGCGGCCCCATCTTGAGTTGGACTTTGCCGTTCACAAGCCCGGGCATGCGGCGATCTACATATGCCGTGAGTTCGACCCGATTGTCCGGGTACGCCGTCGGCAGCCGGGTCAGCTTGGAACTATAGAACTCCTTGTTGCCCCGTAGGTCGCGTGTTCCCTCGAACGCGAACGTCTCGCCCTGCAACTGTGGCCAGCCGATATATCCGTCAGGTAGTCCGACCGCCGGCAACACATTCACCGGCACGCAGCTGACGCGCCAGGCCTCCGTGTAGATGTTGCGCAGTGGTACATAACTGATCTTGCCCTTGAGGTTGAAGCTATCCGCGTTACCCGTGTCGTCGACGATGATCTCAATCGCCTCGAGAACGGAGACGGCCGGCGATACCTGGCGCGCCTTGACGGTGGCGCGGCGGTGGAGTTGGGGCGTTCCCTGCACGATGTTCGGCGCATTGACAAGCACTGCGCGGCCGCCGATGACCCACTCCCCCATGTAGTTTGGGCCGCCGGGCACGAAGTCAATCAAGCCCGTAAAGTTAATCTCATTGGTGTACTGAATGACCTGGAGCTTCTTGGCTACCCACGCTCCGCCATTGCGACTCTCGGCCAGGACGTTGGCTTGCCGACCGACGGTCAGCATCACCCCGGCCGGCTCGATGGTGGTCGTCGGAAAGACACTGACGGTCAGCCGTCCGCCGACGGCGGTGTCAAAGTTGTAATCCTGCCCGCCGTTGGCGCCGGGGCGGATGTACTGCAGCGTGCCTCGGAAGTTCAGGTTGTTGACGGGCAGCGGGGTGGGCGTCGTGTAGCGAATCAGGGTCTGCGCGACCAGGGTCAGCGGCTGGCCCGGCGCAGGGGTGGCTTCCAGGGAGGCGATGACGCGAATCGTCTCGCCAACGCGAAAGTCACTGCACTGGCCGCCAACCAACCGCGTGGTGTCCGTCACCTGCAGCAGGACGCGCGCCCGCGTCGACGTATTCTGGACTTCCCACGTGCCGCGTTGGCAGGGGTCGGGGATGCTCAGAACGATGGCCGAGAACTGCGTGATCGTCCCTGCCGGAGCGGCCAGGGCGGTATTGGGGAATGCCTGCTGCGGGTCAAGAACCCACAATGACACGAGAGCGAGAACCAGGCCGAGCAACGAAAGGGCAGCTGCTCGTAGGCGGAGCCTCCACATACTCAATCCTTTCCAACCCACCTCGTGAGGGACGCCAGTATTGCGTACCCTCCTGTTGGAAATGACGTACCACCTGGCCGAAAAGATACTGTCGTCGTCATAAACTATGGACGAATGAACAAAGTTTCACGTATGAACAGGGTCTGTCAGGTCTGGCCGGCCAATGTCAACGTTGTCCACTGTATCTAACGCGAGAATAGCGTCGCGTGTTGCGGTTGGGCGGCGGCAAGAAAAAGGGGCAGGCGTCACGCCTGCCCCCTCGCTCGTATCGGTGATTAATGGAGGTACTCGCGCAGCTTGCCGGAGCGGTTGGGCTGGCGCAGCTTGGCCAGCGCCTCCTGCTCGATCTGGCGAATGCGCTCGCGGGTCAGGCCGAACTTCTGCCCCGTCTCCTTCAGCGTGTAGCTATGACCATCGCGCAGCCCGAAGCGCATCTCGAGGATGCGCGCCTCGCGCGGCGACAGCGACATAAACATCTCTTCCAGCTGCTCGCGGAGCATGCGCTGGGCGGCGCTCTCCGACGGGCTGGGGCTGGTCTCGTCCTCGATGAACTCGCCCAACTCGCTGTCGCCCTCCTCGCCCACTGGCTTCTCCAGGGAGAGCGAGCGGCGCGACACCTTGAGGGCGCGCTGCACCTTGTGCGGCGGCAGGTCGACCACCGAGGCGATCTCCTCCGGCGTCGGCTGGCGCCCGAGTTCCTGCTCCAGGTCTTGCGCGGCGCGGTACACCTTGCGGATGCGGTCGTTCATGTGGACGGGAACGCGGATGGTGCGGCCCTGGTCGGCCAGCGCGCGGGTGATGGACTGGCGCACCCACCACGTCGCGTAGGTCGAGAACTTGAAGCCGCGGCGGTAGT
>CAZLBQ010000056.1:0-18029 GCA_964557745.1 uncultured Anaerolineales bacterium | reverse complement strand
CTGCGCGTCGCGGCCGGCGTTGTCCTTGTCCACGCCCGCAACTTCTCGCCCTGGCTCTACCTGAGCATGACGCTCCTGGCGTTGTTCATGGCCATCGGCAAGCGCCGCCACGAGTTGACCCTGCTCCAGGGCCGCGCCGACAGCCACCGCAAGATTCTGGCCGAGTACAACCTGCGCCTGCTCGACGACATGATGGGCCTCGTGACGTCGGCGACGGCCGTCACCTATGCCTTCTACACCTTCTCCGCGCCCAATCTGCCGCCGAACCATTTGATGATGCTGACCATTCCTTTCGTACTCTACGGCATCTTCCGCTACCAATATCTCATCCACGTGCGTGGTGAGGGCGGTAGTCCCGACGAGTTGCTCCTGCGCGACAAGCCGCTCCTCCTGGACGTTATCCTGTGGGTAGCCGTCGTGTTTGCCGTAATGTACCTCGTACCCGCTTGAAGAGGAATAGCCGTGCCATTCACCGTTACTTTTGAACTGCCGGAGGAGCAGGAAGCGAAGCTGCGAGCCGCGATCAGGTTACGCGACCCGCAGAGCGTGCGCGAGGTACTGCAAGACGTTCTGCAGTCCATCGCTCAGGAATTGCTTGCTGCGCCCGAGAGACGCCTTAGTGACGTGGACTTCCGATCCATCTCTCGACAGTTGATCGAACAGTTCAGCGGCTCAATTCCAGCAGGCACTCCGGAGCTCTCGGATTATGCCGTGAGTCGCGAAGGCATCTATCAGGATCATCCTTGAGATGCGTTACCTTGTCGATACAAACGTCCTGCTCCGCTATGCGCGGCAAACAGATGCTCAGCATGCCATTGCATTTCGGAGCATTGACACCTTGCACGCGCGGCGATACGATCTCTATGTCGCCACCCAGAACTTGACGGAATTCTGGAACGTCGCCACTCGGCCTGCCGTGAGAAACGGTCTCGGTCAATCGGTGAGCGATGCCGACATCACGCTCCACACTCTGGAGCGCCTTTTCCCCCGCCTGACGGAGACCGCGTCAACATACGACGAGTGGCGACGTCTCGTTGTCCAATTTGGCGTCTCAGGCGTGCAAGTCCACGACGCCCATCTGGTAGCCATCATGCTCAGCTATGGTGTGACGCATATTCTCACCTTCAACACGACGGACTTCGCCCGCTATGCCCCCGTTGGCGTGGTCGCCATCGACCCGACTCATGTGTAGCCTTTCTTCTATGTCCGTAGCCCCTGCGCTCTCCTTAACGCGGCCAGCAGCTTCCTCTTATCCGCCTTGCTCAAGCGGGGCAATTCCTCAATGGGTGGCCCATCATACGGCAGGTCGCGTCGCAGGCGCGGCGTGACGCGCTCGACCAGCCCGGCCCGTTCGAGACGCTGCGCGTAGTCCTGGCCAAATGCCAGGTAGAAGGCGTGGCGCAGCACGCCGTTGGTGATCACCAATGGGTATGGCTCTGCCACTCGGGCCACCTCGCGCTCGGCGCTGGCTGATAGGAGAGTCTCAAGCGCTTCTTTCAGTCGGGCGCGCTCATCGTCGTTCAGACCGGGCATCACGTCAGGCGCAGGGCCGGTGTAGAGCAGGGCGCGGTTCGAGTTGGGGATCGCCAGGCCCGTCAGGCTCAGGCGCACGATGACGGTCCAGTAGTCGTCACCAAAGGCCGCCGCGAAGGCGTTGATCATCTGCTGGTTCGTCACCATCGGTAGGCGCAACCACAGCCGCAGGTCGTCGGCTGTCCCGTCGAACCAATCCAGGTCCACGGGGGTCTGCACGCCATCGACCTGGCCGCTGCCCGAATACTGCCAGAAGGCCCAACTGTTCCACCCCCTGGGCAGTAGCGGCGCGAGCGCGTCGGTGTAGTGGGCTACCCACAGCGGGTAAGAGGCGGCCCAACCTGGGTAGGCCCCCGTGTCGTCCCGCATGTAGGAGCCCCAGAAGCCAGGCGAGGTGTAGACCAGGGGCCGCCGCCCGAACTGTCGCTCGATGGCCTCCAGGCACCGTTTCACACCCGCGATCAACACCGCTGATGTAACCGTCGGTTTCTCCTCCACATCGAGTACGGGGGGCATGTCACCCAGCGCCAGTGACCCAACGACCTGGGCGAAGTGAGCCGCCTGGGCCTCGGGGTCCTCGGCGGGCTGGTAGTAGTGGTAGGCGCCACGGATCAGGCCAGCCGCTTGCATGGCAGGCCAGTTGGTGGCGAAGGTCGGGTCGATGAAGTCGGTCCCCTCGCTGGCCTTGGCGAAGGCGAACACGGTACCCGCGTTCTTCACCGTGGGCCAATCCACCGTTCGCTGCCAGATTGAGACATCGACGCCTGCCGCGCGGGGTACGTCTCCCATACTTCCTCCTGAATCAGAACAAGCGGCCAGCGGAAGGTCGAACTGCGGTATATAACGCAGCATAACAGTATAACGCGCGATAGACAAAATAGCAAGGCGGCTGTTTGTGTCATGATGTCTGCTGTGCCTGGGGATACTCAGGCGACCGTAGTGAATAGTGGACGACGGCATCTAGTCGGCTATAATTGGCCTCGCTATGCTATACCATCGCATCGTTGTCAAACTCGGCACCAACGTCCTCACAGCGGGCGGCCCACGCCTCAGCCGCCCCCGTCTGGTGGAGCTTGTCCGCCAGTTGGCCCAGCTTCACGACACGCACCACGAGTTGGTCCTCGTCACCTCTGGGGCTGTCCAGGCCGGCCGCGAGCGCCTCAACCTGTACGAGAAGGTGCGCGGCATCCCCCTCAAGCAGATGCTGGCCGCCGTTGGCCAAGGCAGCCTGATGCACCTATACGCCCAACTCTTCGACCTGTATGACATCCCCGTCGCCCAGGCGCTCCTGACGCGCGCCGACTTGGCCGACCGCACGCGCTACCTCAACGCCCGCAACACGATGCTGGCCCTGCTCGAGCGGCGGGTGTTGCCCATTGTCAACGAGAATGACGTGGTGGGTGTGGAGGAGATTCGCATCGGCGACAACGATAACCTGTCGGCGCTGGTGGCGAACCTCATCGACGCCGACCTGCTGGTGATGCTCACCGACGCGGCGGGCCTGTTCACCGCCGACCCGCGCCGCGTCCCCGATGCCATGCTGATCCCCGAAGTGCAGCACATCGACGACGACATTCGGGCTCTGGCCGGTGGGACGACGACCGGGCGCGGCACGGGCGGCATGATTACCAAGATTCAGGCCGCCGAGTTGGCGACGCGGGCGGGCACGACAGCGATTGTTGCCGCAGGCGCCTCGCCCGATGTCCTGCTGCGCATCGTCGCCGGCGAGGCGCTGGGGACGCGCTTTGTCGCTCATACCAAGAGCATGGACAGCCGCAAGCGCTGGATTCTGGCCGACCCCGCGCGTGGGCAGTTGGTCGTCGATGACGGCGCAGTCCGCGCCCTGCGCGAGCAGGGCAAGAGCCTGCTGCCGGCTGGGGTCGTCGCCGTCGTGGGCGACTTCTCACGCGGCGCGACGCTGCGGGTGAGTGACCGCAGCGGCCACGACATCGCGCGGGGGCTGGCGGCGTATCACTCGGCCGACCTGCGCGCCATCATGGGCCTCAAATCAGGCGAGATCGAAGCCCGCCTGGGCTACGACTATGGCTCGGAAGTCATCCACCGCAATGACCTCGTGCTGCTCTAGCGCCCGTTGACCATGATGGGGTGGCTACTACTCCTCGTTGTCCTCGTCGCGGCTCTCCTCTACTGGTTATTCATCCTGTCCGAAGGCGTCTATCTCGGTCGGCGCGTTGTCGTGTGGCTCTACGACCGCGACGCCGCGAAGTACGACCGCATCAAGGGCTTTGACCCCGACGACGACGAGTTCTACCTGGCGCGGCCCCTCATCGAACGGCTAGGGACACTGACCGCCGACCACCGACCGCCGACCGCCTCGCCTCAGAGTGAAGGCGTGGTCGGCGGTCGGTCGCCGGCGGTCGTTCTCGATGTCGCCACCGGCACCGGACGGCTGCCCCTGGCGCTATTGGCTCAGCCCGACTTCACCGGGTCTATCGTCGCCCTCGACGCGTCGCGCAAGATGCTCGACATCGCCCGCGAGAAGCTGGCCCAATATACTGCCGAGGGGCAGGGGGGCAGGCGGGCAGAGGAGAACGAGGAGGCTCCCCCGCTCCCCATCTCCCCGGCTCCCCTGCCTCGCGTGACCCTGCTCTACCACAACGCGACGAGGCTCCCCTTTCCCGACGCCTCCTTTGACGCCGTCACGTGTCTCGAAGCCCTGGAGTTCCTGCCCGATCCCCGTGCGGCGCTCAGCGAGATGGCCCGCGTCTTGCGGCCCGGCGGCGTGCTGCTGGTGAGCCTGCGCGTGGGGACCGACCGCCTCTTCTATCCTCGCCGCGCTCCCTCCCTTGCCACGTTCCAGACCTGGCTGGCTGCCGTTGGCCTGACAGACATCGAGCCGCAGGTCTGGCAGACCTACTACAGCCTCGTGTGGGCCGTCAAGCGCGCGTCAGGCTAACGTCAGGTTCCCGCATATAATCCTCCCCTCGGCCTCCGTTATAGTCCATAGACTCGATACCCGCCGCTAGAAGGACCTCCCTATGCTCTACGCACGGCGATGGATGTACCTGATTGCCTTGTTGGCGCTGGGCGTCGCGCTCTGGCTGGGGACGGCGTGGCTGGCGCAGGCCGCGCCTCTGGCTGCCACGCTCACCGTCCGCCCCACCACTGCTCCGGCTGGTAGCCTGTTCCGTGTCTATGCCGCTGACTTCCCCGCCGGCGCGTCTGTCCAGGCGCGTGTCACTCGTCCCGATGGCGCACAGGCATCGGCGGCGACCTACACGACCGACGCCAGCGGCCGCGTGGCCTTTGCTTGGCAGACGCGGACTGGCGACCTAACAGGCGCCTACACGGTTCAGGCCCAGAGCGGGGCCGTGACGGCCACCAGCCGCTTTACCGTGCCCACGCCAACCGCTCCCCTGCTCAACGTGTTCCCGTTCAGCGGCTCCCCCGCTCACACGTTCTCGCTCGTTGGCGCGGGGTTTGGCGCGGGCCAGGCCGTCGAGCTGGAACTGGACCGCCCGGACGGCATCACCCTGACCCTGCCAAGCGCCGCCAGCCCCTCCGGCGGCCTCGAGGCCAACGTGCCCGGCGCGGGTCTGCCGCTCGGCGCGTACACCGTCACCGCCCGCGTGGGGGGCGCGGTCCAGGCGCGGACGCAGTTCCGCGTCGGCCCGCTGCCCGACTTCTGCCGTGACCTGCTCGCCAACGGCGGCTTCGAGGCGCGGCCCGACTTCCTGGGCTGGGACCGTAGCGGCGACCCCTTTGTCGCCGCCGAGGGCGCTTTCAGCGGGCAGCGCGTCGCGGTCTTGGCTGGGTACAATAACGCCCACGACGTTGTGTCCCAGGGCGTCACGCTCCCCGCTGACACCCAGTACGCTTTGCTCAGCTACTGGCGGGCGCGCGTGCCCGACGTCAATCCCGGCGCGGACCAGATGCGTGTGTTGCTCAACCGTCCGGACGGGACTGTTCTGAACACGGTCGAGACGGTCAACGCGGCCAGCGCCCCCGATGTCTGGGAACGGCGCACGCTCAGCCTCAGCCTGGCCGGTCAGGCGGCGCGCCTGGCCTTCGACGCCACAAACGACGCGCAGAACCCGACGAGCTTTGGCGTCGACGAGACGGCGCTGGTGGCGTGCGGCAAGTTGCCCCGGCCCGACGTCGGACCGCAGGACCCGACGGCCCGGCCCGTGCCGCTGTCGTCCACCGTCAGCACGGGGCAGATTGTCCATGTCGATGTCTGGGTGGAGAACATCACGCAACTCTATAGCGCCGATGTTGTGTTGACCTTCGACCCGGCCTTCCTACGGCCGCGCACGACGCAGGTTCGACCCGGCCCGTTCCTGGCCGATGGCGGCGCGATGGTGACGCGCAATCAGGTGAACGGCGCAGCCGGTACGGCCCAGTTGGTCGTGACGCGTCTGTCGCCCATGCCGGCCGTGTCGGGGAGCGGTGTGCTGTTCAGCCTGGATTTCGATGCCCTCGCCGCCGGGACGACGACGCTGGGTATCAGCCGGGCGCAGGCCGCCGCGCCAGGCGCGGTTGCTATCCCCGTCATGCTGGCCACAGCCGTCGTCACCATCCAGGCCCCACGCGCTACGGTCATTGCCCACATCGAAGGCCAGGGCCGCGCCGACTGGAGCGGCTTCAGCCTGCGCGTAAGTGGCCCCGTGTCCACTACCGTCACCACCAATTCGAGTGGTGATGTCGTCGTAGGCGACCTGCCGCCCGGCAATTACAGTGTCACGGCGCGGCGTCAGGGCTGGCTGTGCTCGGCGCTCCAGATGAGCCTGGTGGCAGGGCAGACCCTGACGCTGCCGCCGGTGCGCCTGCTGGCCGGCGATGTCAATGGCTCGGACAGCGTCGATATCTTCGATCTCGTCCGCGTCGCTTACACCTACGACAGCCCGTCGTCGGTGGACCCCGCCGCTGACCTCAACGCCAGCGGGTTCATCGACATTGGCGATCTCGTCCTGGTCGGTACCAACTACGGCGCGACGTGTCCCCAGCCGTGGGGCGCACCCGGCCCGTTGACAGGCGCCAAAGCAGGCGCAGCCGGGACGACGAAGCGCGCGCCGCAAGTCAGCCTCGTCCCCACCAAGCCGACGGCCGACGGCCTGACGCCGGTCGAAGTCTGGGCCGACGACCTGAGCGAGGTGGGCGGTGTCGACCTGACGCTGCGCGTGGACGCCACGCGGGCGGCGTTGGTCGAGCGCGCGCCCTTCCAGTTGAGCGCAGCGCTCAAAGATGCCTACGTCGTCCGCAACACGGTTCAGCCCGATGGCGCGCGGCTAGCGGCGACGGTGGTAGGTTCAAGCCCATCGCTGAGTGGCCGTGTCCACCTGGCGACCCTGCTGGTCAAGGGCGACATGGCAGGGCTGAGCGTGGCCCAGGTCCGGTGGGCGGACGTCCACGGCCATCTGGTCGGGAGCGTGATACCGTCCGTAAAACCGGGCGCGACGACCGACAAGGGCGGCACGACGCCCGCGCCCGCCGTCCGCGACGAGGCGCCCGGCCCGGCCTGGCGCCGCCCGGCGCGTCTGACGCGGTAAGGATCTACTAGCCAGCAGACCCGACGGGTCCCCAAGACCTGTCGGGTCTGCTGGTCATAAATCTACTCTCTTACTTGACCTTTCCCCGTGTCCGGGCTACCATTTCGTTTCCGCCAGAGCGAACGGTAATGGCGCTGGCCGCCCACTATCGTTCGTCGCCCGTGTCTCCCTGAAGGAGCCATGCCATGACGATTGCCACGCCGCCTGTCACGACGAGCGAGTTGGCCGAGAAAGGTCAACTCGCCCGTCAGGCCGCGCGCCGGTTGGCCTTTACCAGCGCCCGCCAGCGCAACGCGGCTCTACATGCTATCGCCGACGCGCTCGTCGAGCGCCAGGTCGAGATTGTTGAGGCCAACCAGAGGGACCTCGCCAGTGCGCGCGCCATGGGGCTGCCCGAGGCTATGCTGCAGCGCCTGCTGCTCAACGAGAAGGCGGTGCTGGGCATGGCGAGCGATGTGCGCGCTGTCGCGGCGCTGCCCGACCCTATTGGCCAGACCGAGGACTTGCGCACCCTACCCAACAGCCTCCAGGTCGGGCGCAAGCGCGTCCCGCTCGGCGTCATCGGTGTCATCTACGAGTCGCGGCCCAACGTGACGGTCGACATTGCCGCCTTGTGCATCAAGTCGGGCAACGCGGCCATTCTGCGCGGTGGCAAGGAGGCCCAGGCTTCCAACCGCGCCCTGGCCCGCGTGGTGCAAGAGGCGTGTGAAGTGGCCGGGCTGCCGGCGGGGACTGTGCAGGTCATCCAGTCCACCGACCGCGCCCTGGTCCGCGAGATGCTCGAAGCCCGGGAGTACATCGACCTGCTCATCCCGCGCGGCGGGGCGGACTTGCACCGCTTCGCCATCGAGAACGCCAAGGTTCCGGTCGTCACCGGGGGCATCGGCGTCGTGAGTATCTACGTCGACCAGTCGGCCAAACTCGACGACGCGGTCGAGATTGGCTTCAACGCCAAGACACAGAAGCCATCAGCGTGCAACGCTGTGGATACCTTCCTGGTCCACCATGCCGTTGCCGCCGACTTCCTGCCGCGTCTCGCGGACCGGCTGGGGGCCGCTGGGGTCGAGTTGCGGGCCGATCCGACAGCGCTCGACATCCTTGGGGGGCGCGCCAACGTGCGTTCGGTGGGGCCAGAGGACTTCGACACCGAGTTCCTGGCGCTGCGCTGCGCCATTCGCGTGGTCGACGGACTGGACGACGCCCTGGACCACATCTACCAGCACGGCAGCGGCCACACCGAGGCGATTATCACTGAAGATTGGAGCGCCGCACAGCGTTTCCTCAATGAGGTCGACGCGGCGGTGGTCATGGTCAACGCCTCGCCCCGCTTCAACGACGGCGGCCAGTTCGGGCTGGGGGCGGAGGTCGCCATTAGCACCACCAAACTCCACGCGCGGGGCCCGATGGGGCTGCGCGAACTGACCACCTACAAGTGGGTTGTCCTCGGCGGAGGGCAGACCCGCGCGTAGAATATCCATCGCAAGACAGGTGCGCTGGACGGAAAGTCCGGCGACTGCAATCAGGAACGGAACATGGCAAGGAACAAAATAGTCAACGACGACACGGGCGGTGAGAAGAAGTCCCTCCCCCTGAGCAACCCCGCCATTGGCCTACCCGCCGAGAACGGGGCCAGCCCCGAGCGCGGCAAGGCGCAGGCCGAGGCCATCGCCGAGAAGACGAAGCAGCAGGACGCGGCGCTGCTCGAGCGGCGCAACGGCGTCGCGGCTAAGGTTGTGACCATCGAGGAGGTCAAGCGCGACCCGATGGTCAAGGCCTTCATCCGGCGCGCCAATGAGCAACTCAAGCTCATCGGCTACACCGAACACGGCGAGCGCCACGCCAGCCTGGTCTCGCACATCTCGCACAATATCCTGGAGCGGCTGGGTAAACCGCAGCGCATGGCCGACCTGGCCGAGATCGCCGCCTACCTGCACGACATCGGCAACGTTGTCCACCGTGAGAACCACGCCCAGTCGGGGGCGCTCATTGCCTTTGACATCCTGCAGCGGTTGGGGATGGACCCCGTCGAGCTGGCGCTGGTCATGGGAGCCATTGGCAATCACGAGGAAGAGCGCGGTGACCCGGTCAGCGAAATGTGCGCGGCGCTCATCATCGCCGACAAGGCGGACGTGCATCGCAGCCGTGTCCAGAACCCCGACCCGGCGCAGTATGACATCCACGACCGCGTGAACTACGCGGCCACGCGCTCGTTCGTCACTGTCAGCGACGACCCGCGCCGCATCAGCATCGAGTTGGAGATTGACACCTCCAGCGCGACCATCATGGAGTACTTCGAGATTTTCCTGAGCCGCATGGTGATTGCCCGCAAGTCCGCTCAGTTCCTCGATGCCCAGTTTGAACTGGTCATCAACGGCGTACGGCTGCAATAGGGATGTTTGACTGACGTGGCGCGCGTCACTATACTGGAAACAGACTGCGGGGGAGAACAGACGCTATGATTGTGGCTCGCTATCAGTTTGACGGGATGGAAGGCTACGGGGCCATTGACGAGGGCCAGGTCCGGGCGATCGAGGGCGATATCTTTGGCCCCCACAAGTTGGGGGATGTTGTAGCCCGCGTGGAAGACGTTCGACTCCTGGCCCCTGTGCGACCCTCGAAAATCGTCGCCATCGGGCGCAACTACCGCGCCCACGCCGCCGAGATGAACGCGGAGCTGCCCAAGGAGCCGTTGCTGTTCCTCAAGCCGCCCAGCAGCATCATCGGCCCCGACGACACCATCGTCCTGCCGCCGCAGTCGTCGCGCGTGGAGCACGAGGCCGAACTCGCCGTTATCATCGGGCGGCGCGCGAAGGACGTGCCCTGGAACTCGGCCCTCACCTACGTCTACGGCTGCACGGTCGGCAATGACGTGACCGCCCGCGACTTGCAGCGCGCCGATGGTCAGTGGACGCGCGGCAAGGGCTTCGATACCTTCTGCCCGCTTGGCCCCTGGATCGTCACCAACCTGGACACGGCGGCGGTAGGTGTGCGCGCCCGCGTCAACGGTCAGGTGCGCCAGGACGGCCACAGCCGCGACCTCATCTTCGATGTGCCCTACCTGGTCAGCTACATCTCGAAAGTTATGACCCTGGAGCCGGGCGACGTCATTATGACCGGCACGCCGGCCGGCGTTAGCCCGCTGGCGCCGGGCGACGTGGTCGAGATCGAGATTGACAATATTGGCGTCCTGCGCAATCCCGTGGCGCAGGCGGCAGGATAAACCATATGCAACACTTTCTCTCCCTGGCCGATTTGACCCCCGACGAATTGCAGCACCTCCTGGACCTCGCCATCCAACTCAAGGCCGAGCAGAAAGCGGGCAAGGGGCGTCCCCTGCTCCAGGGCAAGGTGCTGGGTATGGTCTTCCAGAAGCCCTCCCTGCGCACCCGCGTCTCGTTTGACATGGCGATGCTCCAGACCGGCGGTCACGCGCTGTACCTCTCGCCCAACGAGATTCAGTTGGGCCAGCGCGAGAGCACGGGCGACGTCGCCCGCGTGCTCAGCCGCTACGTCGACGCCATCATGGCTCGTGTCTTCGCCCACGCCGACGTCCTCGAACTGGCGCGCTACGCCAGCGTGCCCGTCATCAACGGCCTGTCGGACTACAGCCACCCCTGCCAGGGCCTGACCGACCTGCTGACCATCTATGAGAAGCGCGGCGCGCTACGCGGCGTCAGGCTTGTCTTCTTGGGAGACGGCAACAATGTCGCCCACTCGCTCATGTTCGGCGGGGCGCTGGCCGGCATGCACGTGACCATCGCTTGCCCGCCCGGCTACGAGCCGGCGCGGGAGGTGGTCGAGAAGTCGACCGCCATCGCGCGGCAGACGGACGCGACGATTCGCGTCCTGCATGACCCACGCGAGGCCGTCGCGGGCGCGGACGTCCTGTACACCGATGTGTGGGCGAGCATGGGGCAGGAGGCGGAGCGAGCCGAACGGGCTCGCATCTTCCCGCCATTCCAGCTTAACGCCGAGCGCGTCGCCGCCGCCAGCCCGCACGTCCTCATTATGCACGACCTCCCGGCGCATCGCGGCGAGGAAATCACCGACGAGGTGATGGACGGCACGCATTCCGTAGTGTTTGACCAGGCTGAGAATCGTTTGCACGCGCAGAAAGCCGTTCTCGTGGAGTTGCTGGGCAAGGTGTGACGTGTCGGATGTTATCCAAAACGTGCGTGTGACCCTTCAGTGGGCGCTGTCGACGATTGACTTCTTCACTATCCTCGATATTGCCCTGGTCGCGCTCGTGTTCTTTGGCTTGCTGTACCTGATTCGGGGGACACAGGCGGTCCAACTGCTGCGTGGGACGCTGCTGTTCATCCTCGTCATTGTGCTGTTGAGCAACGTCCTCCAGTTGCGCGCGTTCAACTGGCTCATTCGTAACTCTGTCCCGGCCCTGCTCATTGCGATTCCCGTCATCTTCCAGCCCGAGTTACGGCGCGCCCTCGAGCGGCTAGGCCGCGCGGGCCGCTTCTTCACCCCCAGCGCTACGGAGACGACGACGCCGGGTGTCATCCAGGAGATCACACGCGCCGTGGGCGAGATGGCCTCGCGGCGGCACGGCGCACTCATCGTCATCGAGCGTGACACCGGCCTCCAGGATATCGCCGACACCGGCAAGAAGCTCGATGCCCTGGTGTCGGCTGACTTGCTGCTAACCATCTTCTTCCCGCGAACCGCCCTGCACGACGGGGCGGTTATTGTTCGCGGCAACCGCATCGTCGCGGCGCGCGCCGTCCTTCCGCTGGCCCAGGGCCGCGAGCCTGACAGCCACTTGGGCACTCGCCACCTGGCCGCTATCGGCCTGACCGAGCGCACGGATGCCATTGTCGTCGTGGTGTCCGAAGAGACGGGGATCATCTCGATGGTGCGCAATGGGATAATTCGGCGGCGCCTGGACGAGGGACAGGTATCGCGGCTCCTGTACCGTTGGAGCACGCAGACGTCGACCGCGCCGGAGTGGATGCAGCGCTTCCTGCGCGGCGGCCAGAACGGGCAGAACAAGCCGGCCAAGGACGATCTGCCCGCCCCGGATGACGAGACGACGCCCGAGTCGGCGCCCGCTGGGAAGGTGGAGCGCTAGTGCGGCCTCTCTTGAACAACGCCGGCTCGCTGGTTCTTGCTACTCTACTGGCCCTCATGGTCTGGTTTGTCGCCATCAATGAGACCAACCCGCTGCAAGAGGGCGTTTATCCCCCCAACGGCGTCCCCATCGAGGCCGTCAACCTGCCGACTGGGCTGGACATCTATGGTGGGCTGAACGAGCGCGCGACGCTCCGCCTCCTTGCCCCCAAGAGCTACTGGGACTCGCAGCCGACAGGTGACTTCCGCGCCTTTGTCGACCTGAAGGACCTGGACCCCGGCATCCATACTGTTCCCGTCCAGGTGGTGTGCCCGTCGTGCGAAGACAACCGAGCGCGCATCGTGAGCGTCACGCCCAAGCAACTCGCGGTGCGCCTGGAGCCGCGCGCCACGCTCGATATGGAAGTCCAGATCAGCCTCATTGGCGACGCGGCGTTGGGCTTCGCCCTGCAGCGGCCCGTGGTCACCCCCGGCTCTGTGACCCTCAAGGGGCCGCGCTCGGCGGTCGACGCGGTGGCCCAGGTACAGGGATCGATTTTCGTCAACAACGCGCGGTCCAGCTTTGAGCGCTCCGTGAATGTCTACGCGCTCGACAAGAACAACGCCGAGGTCAAAGGGCTGACCATCGAGCCGCCCCAGGTCAACGTGCGCGTGCCGGTCGAGCAGGAGCAGGGGTTCCGCGATATGGCGGTGACGGTCGTCCGCGACATCACGCCCGCCACCGGCTACTGGATCAGCAATATTACCGTCCAGCCCTCGACCGTCACGGTCAACGGCCCGCCCGCCCTCATCAAGTCGCTGCCCGGCTCCCTGCAGACGCAGCCGCTGGTGGAGCGCGGTGTCAAGCAAGGCTTCGAGCGGCGCGTGCCCCTCGTCGTGCCCGACGGCGTCACCATTGTCGGGCTGAGCGAGCCGACGGTGAACGTCCGCGTCGATGTCGAAGCGGAGCGGAGCGGACGCACCATCGAGAAAGCGCCCATTCTGCGTAATCTCGGCGCTGGCCTGACGGCCAACGTCTCCCCGCCTCGCGTCCAGATCATCCTCTCGGGGGCTATCCCGGAGCTGCGCGATGTTGACCCCGAGCGCGACGTTAGCCTGATTCTCGATGTCAATGGCCTCGGGCCGGGTGTCTACACCCTGGCCCCCCAGATCAACACCGCCCCCGACTCCCTACAGAAGCGCCTCGTGCCCGAGCGCGTCGAGATCACCATCACCGCGCCGACCCCCACGCCCACCCCGCCCCCGCGTCCCTGAGACACCGCCATTACGAAAAGAGACATCGGCCTGGAGTCCGCCGTTGAGGGCGTCACTCCAGGCCGATGTCCCTGAGAGGTAGATAGGGAGGTTAGACAGCCTATCTAGCTTATATATATCAGGTCCAGATTAAGCCAGGCTTAACCGGGTGTGAGAGTGCCGTGAAACTTCAGTGTGATGTAACGGTTCTGACGACACGCCCCTGGTCGTCGACCACGACGCGCACGACGTACGTCAGCCGCCCGGCCCCCAGGTCGAGTTTGGTGCGGAAGGTAAAGACCTCCTCGCCGGGTAACGGGCCTTCGCGGCGCGTCGGCAGGACGCCGCGCATCTCCGGGAAGCGGTGGGCGACGTAGTTCGTGATGCGGCGCGTGAGGGTATCGACACCCATCGGACGCGTGACAGAGGATGGTGTGAGTGACATCTTTACCTCCTTGCGGCGAACGTGGCGGCTCCTCACGCGGGCGCGGCGAGCCGGGCCACGTTCGCCGCCATGCTTCCCAGGTGGACCAGGCGGCGGCGGCGCAGGGGCAGCGAGCGATGACCGCCAGGGTGGGAGATAGGCCGCCCCGACGAGCCGGGGCGGTCGGGCAAACCGCTGGTCCCCTAGGCCGGCCACAGGGGTTAACTGGCCGGGGGGACGGTCGGTGCCCGCCGCCGGCCGCCTCTTTCCGTTGCGGCCACCGGCCGTCCCCCCGGCCAGTTAACGATCTTGTCAAGGTCTGCTAGCTGGCAGCCATCAGGCGCAGCGGTGGCATCGTGCTCAAGCGCCGCTGCGGGTCCAGGCTGCTTGCCACGAGCGTGATCTGGACGCGCCCCAGCAGGCGCGGGTCGATCAGGATGCCGAACCGAATGTCGGCGTCGGGACGGGCGGCGCTGGCGATGACATCCACCGCCGCCTGCGCTTCCAGAATGGGCAGATCGGGGCCGCACGTCAGGTTGACGAGCACGGCCCCCGCCCCCTGCACGTCCAGCGGGTCCACCAGTGGGCTGGCGAGGGCGGCGCGGGCAGCGCTGATGGCGGCGTCGGGGCCGCGCCCCTGGCCGATGGCCAGCAGGCCGGAGCCGGCGCTGGTCAGCAAGGCTCGCAGGTCGGCCAGGTCGACGTTGATGAGACCGGGGTGCGTGATGAGTTCCGAGATACCCTGGATGGCCTGGCGCAGCACGTCGTCGCCGACGCGCAGGGCGACGTCGAGGGTCATGGTGCGCTCGACCAGGTTCGCGAGGCGGTCGTTGGAGACGATGATGACCGTATCGGCGGCCTCGTGCAGGCGAGCGATGCCGTACTCGGCGGCGCGCATCCGGCGCAGCCCTTCCCAGGTGAAGGGGCGGGTGGCGACGGCGACGGTCAACGCGCCCATCGAGCGGGCAATCTCGGCGATGACCGGCGCGGCGCCCGTTCCCGTTCCGCCGCCCATGCCCGCCGCTACGAATACCACGTCCGCCCCTGCGAGGGCCATGCCAATCGCCTTGCGGCTCTCCTGAGCGGCTTCGAGACCCCGTTCGGGGGAGCCGCCCGCGCCTAGCCCGGCGGTACACAGCGGGCCAAGCTGGATGTGGGTTGGCGCTTCGCTGCGCTCGAGGGCCTGCAGGTCGGTGTTGGCGGCGATGAACTCGATGCCCTCCAGACCAAACTGGATCATGCGGTCGACGGCATTGCTGCCGCCCCCGCCCACGCCGACGACCTTGATAACGGCGGGCGCGGGTAGGGTCAGAGGTGCGGTCATGGGTACCTCCTGGTGCTGCGGACGATCAGTATTGTCATGTCAATGCGAAGCCGAGTTGGCTCAGCGACTCGGCGATGGCGGCGCTCTCCGAGGCCAGTTGAGCTGTGACGCTCGACCAGGCCGGTTGCGCCCAGACCTCAAGGTGGTCCCCCGCGCCGACGAAGACCGCCGATGCGTCGAGACCGGCGTAGCGGCGCAGGGTGTCGGGGATGGCGAGCCTCCCCTGGGCATCCAGGCGCTGCTCGCTCGCTCCGCCGAGAAACAGCCGGGTGAAGGACCGCGCCGCGCCGCGTGTGAAGGGCAACGCGCCGACCATCGCCGCCACGTTCTCCCAACGGCCGGCCGGGTAGATGAGCAGGCAACCGTCGAGGCCGCGTGTCACGACCAGGCCGTCGGCGAGGGCGGCGCGGAGCGCGGCGGGCACGCGAAGCCGTCCCCGCGCGTCCAGCTGCTCGGTGAACTCACCCCAGAACACGGCCCCACCCATGCGCCATCACGAGCTTCTCAATGCCCCCGTCCGGGGCCAGCGTTACCTTGACGAGGTGGCGGAACGGCTGTGCGCCTGCGGTCTCCGCCACGGTCACGGTCAGCGCGGGCGTGGCCTCCTGCAACGACTTAGCGCTGGGCGGGGCGACGGCCCGAATCTCCACCCGGCCCAGGTCGGGTAGCTGCTCGCGCACCGCGCGCTCGACGCGCTGGCGGGTGGCCTCACTCACCTCGGCGGGCACGCGGGCGCGGGGCGAGCCACTCAGCCGCTGTCGTGCCACCTCACTGCTGCTGCTCTCGCTTCTCCGCTCCCCTTTTCCCCTGCTCCCTTGCTCCTCAGCGCGCCTGCGTGCCCGCTTGGGGAACGGGATGAGCGTTGGGTCGCCCAGCAGGGTGAAGGTGAGGATCGCCTTCTGGTCCTCAGCGTCGAGATAGCCCTGGCGGCGCTTCAACTCCTCGGCCAGCCCCAACTTCGCCTGCCGCAACGCCTCGCCGACACTCAACCCGGCCCGCAACCCCTGCCAGAACAGCAGGGCTAACTGGTCGGTGGCCTGGAGCGGCTCGCTCAGCCCGCCGTACGCCAGGGCCGTCGAGCCGACAAACGCGACGGCCTGGGTCGCCAGGAAGCTCAGCGCCAGGCTGTCGGCCTCGCTCTTGCCCTCGATGTACGCCCCGTAACATGCCGCGCTCAAGACGATGCGGCGGCGGCGCGGCGCGGGCGCGAGCTGGTCTGGCTGGAGGGCCAGGGGAAAGGCCGGGTAGTCGGCGGCGAGCAGCGGGTCGCGCTGACCGTACCAGCCCGCCGTGTCGCGCAGTCCGTGCAGGTTGAAGTAAGCAGGCGCGAAGACGTCACTGTCCAGGACGGGCGCCTGCCGATGGTCCAGCGGGGGCGACATGCGCAGTCGCTGGGGCGTGTCGAGGGCGGCGAAGACGGCGCGGGCGGCGTGCCGCCAGATGGAGGCGGTATAGCCAATAGCCGTGCCTGTGGTCTGGGTGCGGCGCAACGCCGCGCGCCAGTCCAGCCCGCCGCGCCGCGCCGCCGCGTGCGCCTCGGTCGCGGACTGGACCAGATCTACCAGGAAGTCCAGATTGTCGGCGTCGGGCAGTCGGCCGACGGCGTGGGCCGGGGCGAGCAAGTACGTTCCGGCGAACGGCGCGTCGCTGGGCAGCGGACCGTCGTCGTCGTCGCTGGGGTTGAAGACGCGCGGCATGGGGACGAGGTCCGGTCCGCCGACAAGGAGCAGGCTGGCCGACTGGCCGCCGAGGGCGAACATGGCGGCGCGCCAGTCGTCGGCGCGGTCGGGGCGCGCCGGGTCGATGCCGTGCAGGCCCGCGCTCAACGGGTCGTCAGCGTAGACGAGGGCGGCCTGGGTCGCCTGGGCCAGGGGCCGCAGCGCGGCGTCCACCCGCTCGAAGCCCGCGCGTCCGAACTTGCCCTCGATGTTGCGGCGGCTGGCGATGATGATATGGTCGGCGGTGGCCGGGCGCGTGGGCGGCGCCGGCGAGAGGCCGTAGGCCAGTCGCTCGAGCGCCTGCTGCGTTGTGGTCAAGTCGTGGGTAGGCATGCGTTCAACCTTCGGCTTTCAACTCGTGATGGACTGCGCCCTTAATCGCGGGCCGCGCGCCGCTGGTGGCGGTCCAGGAACCCCAGCGCGCCGACGGCGGCTAACTGGCGGTAGGCTTCGGTGTGGCCGGGATGCAGCCGCACGACGGCGCGGAACATCTCGGTGGCTTCCGAGTAGTCCTTGAGCTGCTTCAGCGCCAGTCCGGCTCCCAGGTAGAGCGTAGCGTCCTGCGGCGCGATCTCTATGGCGCGGCGGTAGGCCAGGAGCGCCTGGTCGTGTCGCTGTTGAATGTCGTAGCAGCGGGCGAGGGCCGCGTGGGCCTCGGCGTTGTGCGGCTCCAGGGCGACGGCCCGCCGGCAGTGGGCGGCGGCCTTCTCGGTGTTGCCCATCTTCAGGCACAGGCGGCCGATGAGCAGGTGCAGCGTGACGCTGTCAGGCGCGGCGACGATGGCCTGCTGGTAGGCCTGCAGGGCTTCGTCCAGGCGGTCCTCGGTCTCGTAGGCCTGGCCTAACTCAGCGTAGACGTCGGCCGACGGGGCGCTCTGCGCAGCCCGCGTCAGGAAGCGCAGGGCGTCGCCCGCGTAGCCCAGGCGGCGAGCCAGGCGTCCGGCGGCGACGAGCGTGGGACCGTCGGCGGCCGTCTCCAACGCTCGCTGATACTCCGTCAGCGCCGCCTCCAGGCGGCCCGCCTTCTCGTGCATTTGGGCCAGCGCGGCGTGGGCCGGGCCGGACGTTGGGTCAAGGGCCAGGGCGGCGGCCAGCGCCGTCTCGGCCTCCTCGGCCGCGCCACTCTCGGCAGCGGCCAGGGCGAACTTCATATGCAACTCGGCCTGCTGCGGGGCGAGGCTGCGGGCGCGCTGGTAGGCGGCGCG